>JAUSMG010000034.1 GCA_030645295.1 Saprospiraceae bacterium
GGCGGAAGTGGCCACCCCTGCTGTCGTCAATATTCGCGCGCTCATTGAGTCCGGTGGTACCATCTGGGGCAGTGGCGCACTTACCGGTTCTTCTGGTTCCGGGGTGGTCGTTTCACCGGACGGCTACATCGTGACCAATCACCACGTGGTGGAAAAAAGCAGCGATATCAAAGTCACGCTTGCGGATAAACGTACCTATAAAGCCAAACTTGTTGGCACTGACCCTTCTACAGACATTGCACTTTTAAAAATAGAAGCACTGGAATTGCCCTTCGTGGTTTTTGGCAACAGCGACTCCGTACGGGTTGGCGAATGGGTCCTGGCAGTGGGCAATCCTTTTAACCTGGAAAGCACCGTAACAGCGGGCATCGTAAGCGCCAAAGGCCGTAACATCAACATCCTCTCCGGCGCGGCGAGTATAGAGTCTTTTATCCAAACCGATGCCGCCGTTAACCCTGGAAACTCTGGCGGCGCATTGGTGAATACCGCAGGTGAACTCATCGGCGTAAATACTGCGATCATAACAGAATCAGGCAGTTATGAGGGTTACTCCTTTGCAATTCCCTCCAATTTGGTCAAAAAAATTGTTCGTGATCTGCGGGAATACGGCACAACTCAAAGAGCATTTTTAGGGGTAGGCATTCAGGATCTGGACAGTGAAACGGCGCAGGAACTTGGACTTCCAAACGCTGAGGGAGTGCTCATCAATCGGGTTGCCTCCGAGGGCGCAGCCTCCGACGCGGGCCTGGAAGCAGGTGACGTAGTGATCGGTGTGAATGAAACGCGCATCAAAAGTACCTCCGAGTTACAGGAGTTTGTCGGACGGTTCCGCCCCGGCGAGGCCTTGCAGGTGGACTACTGGAGAGGCGGTAAAAAGCTACGCTCGCGCATCACACTCAAGGACGTGAACAACTCCACCAAAATTGCCCTTGCCCGTGGCGACGAACTCGAAGCGGAACTCGGTTTTGCCCTACGCAACCTGACGCGGGAGGAGCAGCGTAAACTGCGTTTGCAGGGCGTTGCTGTGAGTAGTGTCCGGCGTGGAAGTGCGGTCTATCAAACCAATATGCAGCCGGGTTTCATCATTACCAGTGTGAATGGCAAACGGGTTTCTTCGATAAATGAAGCCATAGAGGCCATGCAAAGTGCCTTTAACAACCTTTCATTGGACGGCTATTATGAAGGCGAGTCGGATTTGTACTCGTATCGATTTAAAAAGGAGGATTGAAAGGCACTCTCCTCTAAAGTGCCTTACCACAAAAGTTCTTCCTTCAGATACCGCTGCACATAATCTTCAATGCCTTCTTCCAGGCCGATGAATGGCTCAGTGTAGCCCGCTGCGCGAAGCTTGCCCATTTCTGCCTGGGTAAAATACTGATAGGTATCCCGGATATCGGCGGGTGTGTCGATGAAAGAGATTTTGGGCTCCAGATCCATGGCGCGGAACGTGCCTGTGGCCAGATCAAGAAAAGTTCTTGCCTGACCAGTGCCCAGATTATAAATAGCATTGGCCGGCTTATTTTCCAAAAAGTAGAGCAGCACATCCACCACATCTTTTACATAAATGAAATCCCGGCTTTGCGCACCGTCTTGATAATCAGGGCGGTGTGAACGGAATAATTGCATTTGTCCGGTAGATTTTATCTGCCGTGCTGTGTGGAAAATGACGGAAGCCATACGACCCTTGTGATACTCATTTGGGCCGTAAACGTTGAAAAATTTGAAGCCGGCCCAAGGGAACGATGAACGATGAACGATGAACGATGATGCTCCGCTGGTTATCGTTTCTAGGTCATCGTTCATCGTTTGCTGGAGCACCCACACATCAAAATCCTGCTTGCTTTGACCATAGGGATTAAGGGGGCGCAATTGAAGAATTGTTGCGTGATCGTCCGCATAACCGAATTCCCCAAGGCCATAGGTGGCCGCACTGCTGGCGTACAGGAAGGGAATATCGTACCCGGCGCAAATCATCCAAAGGGCGCGCGAGTATTCCAGATTTAATTCGTTGAAGATCTCCTGACTCTGCTCCGTGGTGTCGGTCCGTGCGCCAAGGTGGATCACTGCGTCCACATCCGTATGGTTTCGTTCAAGCCAGCGCACGAAGTTTAGCCGGTGCATTTGTCCCCAGAGTTGTTTTCCTTCCAGATTGCAATTTTTATCCGGGCGGCTAAAGTCATCCACCGCAAGCACATCCTGATAGCCTGCATCATTGAGTCTTTTTACCATGCAGGAACCGATGAAACCTGCTGCGCCTGTAACTACGATCATGTGTATGAATGCTGAATAGATGGGTGAATTGGTTAGGATGCAGACAAGTCGATCTTCAAATCAACGGTGAAAAAGCCCTGTTCGCGAGAAGTTTTGAGCTGATGCTGGTCGGGGTAAAGCAGGTCAAGTTGACGCTGAACATTTCGAAGTCCAATACCACTGTTGTTCGCATTCCCACTGGCGTCGTAGTCGGTATCGATGGTGTTTTGTACAATATAAGAAAGTTGGCTGTCCCGAATAACAATTTTGATCAAAATATGTACATCACCAGTGGTTCCGCCGGCCCCATGTTTAAAACTGTTTTCAACAAAAGGCAACAGCAAAAGCGGCGCAATCGGAGTCAGCGGATTGTCCATATCTTCTTGATAATCAACTGTCAAACGTTTGTTGTAGCGCAATTTTTCCAGTTCAATATAATCCTGAATGACCTTCGCTTCATCCATCACGGCGATCCGTGGAGCGCGACATTCGTACAACACAAAACGCATGATCTTAGAAAGCATCATGATAGCGTCAGGGGTTTTGTCGCTCTTTTTTCGCGCCAGCACATAAAGGTTGTTCAGGGTGTTGAATAGAAAATGCGGATTGGTCTGTGCGCGCAAAAAACTCAATTCAGACTGTAATTTTTCGCGCATCAATTCTTGCTCAAATTCGAGACTTTTGTAATGCACTCGAATCATTTTGATCGTAATGGCAGCAGCCAGAGTGATGAAAAGATCAAACTCGGTGAGTAATAAGCCTTTGGGGTTGAACAAGTTATACTCCTCTTCTGGTAGGAATAGCGGATAATAAATATATGCGATCTCAAATCTGTAAATTACCGTCGCCACCCCAAAAGCCATAAAAAGCAATCCCACCAGTTTCCATATTTTGCTGCGATCCAAATAAAGCGGAATAACGTAGTAAAAAATGAAGTAAGTAAGCAACAACTTAACGGGCAGTGAAAACGCCTCGCCAATGAGTGCGTCTTTGAAACCTTCTTCTAAGGTTTGTCGCGCCAAAATACAGTTGAGCACTGCGTTGAGCGGCACATAAACGATCCAAAAAAGGACGTGTAAGGAAATGCGTTGCCAGTTTAGGTTCATGATACTTAGATATTGGGATATTTCTGGTTCGTCTAAGCAACCCTCAGTCCGTTCGGTACCGGTTGATCAGGTTGGAGCAGGAAGATCGATCTGTTTTCTCCTACGAGCCCAAGCACTAAACACTCCGAAAAGAACGTAGCGATCTGCTTTGGCGGGAAATTCACGACAGCAATAACCTGCCTTCCAACCAATTCTTCTTTCTGGTACAAGTCGGTGATCTGGGCAGAACTTTTCTTGACGCCGTGTTCCCCAAAATCGATCACCAATTGATACGCCGGATTCCGTGCACCAGGAAAGTCCCTGGCCTCCAAAACGGTTCCGACCCGCATTTCTACCTTTTCAAATTCTTGCCAGGTTAACATGAAGTGATGAAGTGATAGAGTGATGAAGTGATAGAGTGATGAAGTGATGGGATGATAGAGTGATGAAGCGATGAAGCGATGGAATGGGTTTTGTCTGAAAAGCAAGAAAAATATTTGAGGGTGGAATGAGCGCAAATCATTTCATCACTTCATCATTTCATCACTTCATCACTCCATACTACCCTTCCCATTCCACCCTTTCAAATTCAGGTTTAAGGTTGAGGGTGTAAAGTGAACGATCCCGGAGTTTGATCTCTTTGATAGGGATCTCCAGGCCATCTGCGGAACATTTTCTGACGAAGGTTGGGAAGCCGACAAGGTAAATTTTTACCTTATCATAGCTGGGAATGAATACGCCTTCTTTACGCTGTCGCAAAGAAAAAGTCCCGTTTTTTCCTTCTGTCTCCAATATTTTCAAACTAAAGACCCCTTCCTGATAGCCATAACCTTCGCCGGGATCCTCGTATAAATGACTGGTTTCCAGACCATTTTTGTAATAAACATACAAGGTCAATTCGTCAATGGTTTCCCCGGCGTGCTGGTGCGTCGGATAGACCGGGAGCACCGCACCTTCCCGTACAAAAAACGGGATCTGATCTGGCATTACATTCACGAATACTTCTCCGCTGCCGGGTTGACCAGTCCAGAAATAGTACCAATTTCCTTTGGGCAAATACACTCCTTGTCGCTGCACTTTTGGTTGCACTACCGGACTAACCAACAAGTGCTCCCCAAATAGAAAATCCCGCTCGATGTCCCATAATTTTGGATCCTGCGCATCGGCGAAGGCTAAATGCCGCAAAACAGGCGAACCGTCCAGGGTATGAAGCCACATCGCTGAATACAGGCAAGGTAGAAGGCAGTAGCGCAGTTCGATGGCTTTTTTCGCCAAATCGGTCCATTTATTCCCGAAAGACCAAGGTTCCTGGTCTGAAATGTGTAAGGCAGGGTCCAGCAACTCGGCCTCTTCAGCAGGCATAGCATCTCCAGCCGCATGTCTGCCAATGCTGTGAACCCGCATCAGCGGATGAAAAACGCCAAGCTGTAACCAACGCACAAAAAGTTCCCCCTCGGCATTACCGGCAAATCCCCCAATATCGGTACCACAAAATGAAAATCCAGAAATGGCAAGTCGCTGGCACTGAATGTTGGCGATTTGCAGGTGTTCCCAGTCAGAGCAGTTGTCGCCTGTCCAAATGGCTGAATACCGCTGTCCGCCGCTGAACGAGGCACGGCTAAGCAGAAATGGTCGCTTCTCCGGCCGCAAAGTCCGTAGACCTTCCCAGGAGGATCGGTTCATTTGTTGCCCATATATATTGTGCGCTTTGCGATGACTGCAGGGCAGACCATCGTGATCGTGCATGACATGGTCTGGCAAGGTTTTATGGTTAACATGAAATACCGCAGGCTCATTCATATCGTTCCAAAAACCCGATACGCCTATATCATTGTACATACTCTTGTACAATGCTCCCCACCAGCTGCGTACTTCCGGATTTGTAAAATCCGGGAAGGCACAGAATCCGGGCCAAACTGGGGCTTTTGCCACTACACCGTCTGCCGTTCGCAGGAACTTGTTTTGCTCCAGACCATCCCTATAAACAGCGTAGTTTGGGTCTTCCTTGATGCCCGGATCAATCAGGGTCACGGTATGGAAGCCCATTTCCCGCAAATCATCCACCAGTGCTTTGGGATTTGGAAAAGCCTTTGCATCCCAGGTGAAACATCGGTAGCCATCCATGTAATCAATGTCAAGATAGATCGCATCACATGGAATTTGGCGCTCGCGAAACCCTGTGGCAATTTCGCGCACATGACTGTCCGGGTGGTAGCTCCATCGGCACTGATGATAGCCCAAAGCCCAGCGCGGAGGCAGTTCGTGGGTACCGGTGAGTCGGGCGTAACTGCGAGCCACATCATCCAGGCCCGGACCGTGCATAAAGTAATAATTTAACTCGCCGCCTTCTGCATAGAAACAGGTGTCGCCCGATTCTTCTGAGTCAAAATCAAAGTGGGTTCTAAAACTGTTATCCAAATAGATTCCATAAGCGACCCCTTGATTTAGAGCGTAATAGAATGGAACTGCCCGGTAAAGCGGATCCGTCTCCCGACCAAATGCATACGCGTCGGAGCACCAGTTTTCGAACTTTCTACCCGCCAGATTTGTACCACAAGCCTTGTCGCCCAATCCAAAAAACACTTCTTTTTTAGGACTTTTTTTCTCCATTCGGAGTTCACACCAGCCTTTCAGAATGGTACGTTTTGCCGAAAAGCCGCCGGCATCTTCACAAATCACCCGGTCATCCTGATCATAAAATTTGACCTTTAGATCTGCTTTGGACACAACGACCTGCAGCGCTCCGGAATCCAGCAGATACTCGCCATCCCGTTCTTCAAGGCGGACAACTACTTTTTCAGGTTCAAAAGCAGGATCGATCCCGTACGAAAAGTCAGGCTGAAAAACCCCGTCCGGGGAATACCGCAAGCGGAAAATGCCCGCAGCGAGCACTGAAACGCGCAACATCACGCCGTTAAAGCATACAAATTCATAGGCGCCATCGCGCCACCGTACATCGGATACCTCGTTTGGGCGTGTCCATTGAAATACATCTTCATAGCGCAGGCTCACGCTGGCTTCGGCGAAGTCGATCTCGCTGGGTAGAGTTGGGATAGCCGGGGGCGCGTGGAGCGGTTCGGGATTGGCTTTCATGCTGTTTCGATTTCGGGGCTAAAAGTAGGCACAAAACAACACAGGCCGCCACCGAAAATCGGGGCGACCTGCTGTGCGGTTCACTTGCTTCATACGATTTGAACCGAATGGATATGTTGAGCGTTGGTTTAAGAATTTTTCCTGCTAAAAAAACAGGGTCGCATTAAGCGAAAATACCGGCCCGTTTTGCTTGCGGGTTGAACCAAGAGACGGCTGTCCAAGGAGACCTGCATTATTGCTGGGTTGGTTTGATTTTGCGATTCCGGGAAACTTATTCAGGGGTACTTTAGCCGAAATTCCAAGTTCAAACGTGTCCCCGAAGAGCCATCCTGTTCCCAGCATAGCATCGGCACTCCAATTGTCCAACTCACTGGAACTCAATTTACTGGCGCCGTTTTCAGCCGTTCGGTCCGTGAGTTTGAACACATAATCACCAGAATAATTTTGCCTGGCCGCTTTGGTCGAAAGCGTGCGGGTCAGGGATAAACCACCGATGATTTTCAAGGGCTTGGCAACCTGCCAATACAGGGTAAGGGGGACTTCCAGGCGCTGTAAACGATTAACCGGAATGAACACGTTGCCTGCCAGAGAATCGCCAAAATTGTTACTTCCCGATTGAAGAACCTCTTGTCCCGTATTGATATCCACCACGATCACAGCACCAGAAACATTGGATTGATAATCGGCAGAAAGCACAGAAGCCACGGGGCGATATTTTTCCTGCGGCGTGTGAATGTTGTACAAAAGCCCGGTACGCAAGCCCCATTTTCGGGAGAATTTCCGGTCGATGATTAGTCCGGTAGAGAAGCCATTGATCAGGTTGAACTGTTCCGTAGAAATGCCAGAAGAAGCGCCGAATGCCCAGTTTTTGTCGGAAGATTTTTGAACGGGTTCAGGCGTGCCAGCAATGGAAAGTGATCTGGGAAATATGGTTCTATTTTCTTGCAGATAAATTGGTTGTGGCGTTATTGGAAGCAGGTTAAGTGGAATTTGAGGCCCTTCGGGTGATGCTGTCTGTTCGGATGATTCAGCTTTTGGCAAATTTTCAAAAATGGTCAGATCTGGTTGAACCTTGTCGGGAATCAAAATAGGTTCCACCGCGCGGTGTTGAGTATAAAAAAGGGCATTTCGAGCCCTCTTATGTGCCTTTTCTGAGGCAATATAGGGGGGGGGATCGCTGATTTTACCGCTGACAATTTGATGGTTTTGCTCTGTTGGAAATGCAACAGGTGATTCAGTTACGGACTCAAGATTCACCAATGGCTGAACTGCAACGATTTGTTGCTGTTCGACCGGCTCATCGCCTGGCGCCAGCCATTGCCAGCTCCCGTAGCCCACGATGGGCAGTAACAAAAAGCCTAACCACCACCATCCAAACGGAGGTCGGCGCTTTACGGGCATCTCCCGGTCGAGCAATTCTTGCATTACAGCCCAAGCTTTGTCTGTAGTTTTCTTATCCATGATTATTGATAAATGTGGTCAACGTGTTGAATGTGGGCCCGCCTTCGCGCTGCGCGCTATGGCGGGTAAAGTGGTCAATGTGTTTTTTTAGCGGTTTGAGCTTGCTATAGAGAATGGGAACTCTGCCCGAAGCAATTCCCTCAATTTCTGTCTTGCCGTACTGAGGTGCCATTTGGAGGTGCCTTCACTCATCTGCAGGCTTTCGGCTATTTCGGCATGACTGTACCCTTCAATCGCGTAGAGCCGAAAAACTTCCTGCGATGTGGGCGGCAAGGTCCGCACGGCTTTCAGGATATCTTCTTCATAAAAAGTTTCGTGTCCGCGTTCCGGCACACTCTGGTCGTGGTCTTCCAATACAAGAAAATGAAGGTATCGCGCATTTTCGCGGTAATAATCAGCCATGCAGTGGTAAACCAGTCTCCGCATCCAGCCTTCCAGGCTTCCTTTGAAGGAAAACGTGTGGATTTTCTTAAAAACCCGCAGCATTCCGTTGTTCACTACCTCAATGGCAGTGTCTTCATCCCGGGTATATCGGCGCACCATGCGCAGCATCTCTGGGAAAAAACGGCGGTACAGCGCTTCCTGAGCACGACGGTCGTTGGCGGCACAGCCGTCCACGAGTTCCTCTACTGAGAAGTTTTTTTTGCCAAAAAAAGCCACGTTCAAAATTTTTTCGCAGCCTAGAGCCGCAACAATTCAAAGGCAAAGAAAGGTAATGAAAGTTGCCTTAATACGAATGTTGTCCCGAAATTTCCTCCAAGACAGTAAGTTCCTCGAAAAAGGTTGGGGGGGGGTGACCATAAAAAGCAAATCTTTCGCTGGAACAAAATAGATCTTCATGACAATTCTGGATCAACCTCAGCAACAAACACAGTCCATTGTGTACGCCTCATTTGTAGAACGGGTGGCTGCACGGCTTATTGATGCACTCATATTGATTATTCCATCCGTTTTCATCCCTTTTGTGGCGCCGTGGTTATACTATGCCGTATTAGAAGGCAGCGAGCGCACCATTTCATCCCGCTATTTGAGGAGTAAAGTTACCTTTGGCGCGAAAAAATGTTCTCACCACGATGCTAAAATCCCTTTACAGGTTTCTGTCTCCGCGTTTTCAAACCCTCTTTCTGGAATATAAGGTAGCCCTAAAACCGCGATACGGACATGGCCTCCCGGCGCACCAGAAACTGCTCGAAATCATTGATAAACAACGGGATACGTACCAGTTCTGGATGGGAAAAATAAATGGTTTCGCAGCGCAACTTCAAGCCATAAAAAAACT
>JAUSMG010000038.1 GCA_030645295.1 Saprospiraceae bacterium
TGTTTTTTCTCAGGCAGCAATACTGGCTGAAGTAGAGGCTCACCCAGAGCGGCTTAGTCCCAATGTGGTGCTGCGCCCACTTTTTCAGGAAACCGTGCTGCCCAATCTGGCCTATGTGGGTGGCGGCGGCGAATTAGCTTATTGGCTGGAGCGGAAATCGTTGTTTCAACACTTTGGCGTACAGTTTCCGATGCTGGTTCGCCGGCATTCGGCACTTTGGCTCGACCGGGATACCGGGAAAAAATTAGCGAAATTGGGGTTTTTAGCCGCTCAGTTTTTTGGAGACACCGATGCGCTGGTACGCAGTTTTGTGGAGCAAAACGCTGCTGGAGAGGTCAGTTTAGCATTGGAGATCAATCAATTAAAAAATATTTTTGAGCAGGTCGCGTCGAAAGCCATGGCCGTTGATCCGACCCTGGAAAAGGCCGTTTTGGCGGAATCCGTAAAAGCCGTAGCAGGATTAGAACAGTGGCAAAGCCGACTGCTGCGTTCAGAAAAACAGAAGCACGAAACGACACTCAATCAACTTCGTGGGTTAAAGGAAAAATTATTCCCGGCGAATGGTCTGCAGGAACGGCACGACAATTTTCTACCCTATATTTTGAAGTATGGGGATAAATTTATACGAACGCTGAAGGAAAACTTTGCCCCTTTTGATGCAGGATTAGTTGTATTGGAAGAGGATTAAAAACCCCAGACATTTCTGGCTATTCCGAAGGCCACAATGGCCACCAAGGCCACCAATGCAGCCCGGTATCCGTACCACCTGCGCCGTATGGAAAATTGCGTTTGCCCCCAAGCGGTATATTCCAGGATCAGCCCAAAAAGGACGTAAGGGAACGCCAATACGAAAAGAAAATTCACCCGCAACGCCTCCAACACATCGGCATGAAGCAAATGATGCACCGCGCGTTGCGATCCGCAACCCGGGCATTTCCAGCCGCTGAGCCATAAAAAAGGGCACTTCGGGAAGAAGTGATGCTCCGGGTCAAGTAAAAAATAAACCCCGAGCAAGCCTGCTGCCAGAAGTGCCCCTGTAAAATTAAAAATTTTCCGGGTCGAGTGCTCCATTTGAAGCTGCAAAGAAAAACATACCTACAAGAAACATCAAATACAGTCCAATAGCAACAATTCCAATCCAGAAACCAATCACGGTCCACTTTTTGGCTTCGGCAGAGGCGCGATCTGCACCATCATGGTCGCCGGAATTATAAGCAGATTCGACTTTGGCTGCGTGGATGATCCCGACGATACCAAATGGCAGGCAACAGAATAGCGTGACAAGAATTGATTCAGCCAGCCAAGTTTTAGGCGGCGCACTGCGTGTGGGTTGGTCAAGCATAATTTAGGTGGGTCGTTTGTTAGAAAAATAGAGAAAGGTGTGTGGCAAATGTAGCGGGAAATGTGATACGCTTCCATTTAGTTCCGTACAGCCTCCCGAAGCGATAAAAGATTTTCCCGTTCAGGATAATTGCGGGCTTTCTGAGCGGCTTTCCAGCGCAGCAGCGTTTCTTTCCAATAAATCGAAATCCAGGCCGATAGTGGCAGCATCAAAGCTATCGTGACCAGCCATGATAGGTTCAACAGCCATCCGGCAACCAACATTCCAATAAAATAGAATCCTCCGATAACCACCCCCAGACCCATTAAAACACTGGTGTAAAACTCTCGTTTTTTCACCGTTTTTCTTGCGATCCGGTAAACCAGCCAGCGCACCGGTGCGCCGATCAAAAAGCCAAAAAGTGCAATGGGCGCCAAAAAAAGCAGGAACACAAGCCATTTGAGGCTTGCATGTTCCGGGTGTATCAATCCTTCATCATTCAGTTTCGCATTTTCGAGTGCAGAAAAATAGGATGAGGTCCGTTCCCGGAGGAGATGCTTTTCATTTTCCGGCATCGTATTAAACTGGTCAAGCAGGGCTTTTTCTCCCCAAAAACGGGGCGCCTGAAATTCCACTACGGGCAGGTGTCTGGCAGGATGATCATTACGCCAAAGGCTCAGGAGTTGTTCGGCCAGCGCGTCGTCTTCCTTGTCTTTAATATCATAACATATTGATTTTAATGACTTTAGAATATCCCGGCACAATTGGTTGATCGCCAGATTGGGGTTCTGCTCGTAAGTTGGCCAATAATCTTTGATAAAGAGTGGCGTGCCCACAATGATTTTTGCCTCATCGCGGGTACAGTCGCCAGCAATATAGTTGCAGCCAACGGGTACCACTTGCAGATCCTCCAACCTGTGCCGATCATAAGTGCCAAAGGCTATCCGTGCAATGCCTTTCTGGAGCGGCAAAACTCGTTTGTCCAGGTGGTGCTCTCCCTCCACAAAAATATTAACCGCAACCCGTTTCAGCATTTTTTGCTGGCAGAATTCGAAAACATCATCATTGCGACCACGTTCCTGATAACCATCGCGTTGACGGAACACCGGGAACATATTGCAGCTCTCCAACAGTTTTCGAAACATCGGTTTCCGAAAAATATCTCCCCGGGTCATGTTGTATACCGGTGGATCAAAAAAACTGGTAAAGAAAATCGGGTCAATGAATGCCGTGGGATGGTTGGCCGCGATCAATACGGGGGTATTGGGCTTTATACCGCTACGGTTGTGCAAATAAATTTTGCGGAACAACAGCCGGTAAACGACATGGATAACGGGGGTTAATATTAAATAAAGCCAGCCAGTGCTGTGGCGCGCATATCTGTAGTCCATGCGGCAAAAGTAACAAGTTGAAAGTTTCAAGTTGAAAGTTTCAGCCTGGCTTCATCATGGGAGGGGCTCGGTTAAGGACCTTCAGGCTGGACATTAGGTATTGGACATTAAAAATACCCTTCATTCCCTTCTCAAAGCCTCCACCGGGTCCAACCGTGCAGCCTTTATCGCCGGATACGTACCAAAAATGATCCCAATGATTACCGCCACGCTTGCAATGATGAAGAAGGTATTCCAGGTCAGAACCGCATTAAACGGCACGTCGGCAAAAAAGCGGATGATCGGGATCGCTGCCATCGCAAAACCTGCGCCAAGCAACAAACCGACCAGACTTCCAAAGGCAGAAACGGTGATGGACTCAGCCAGAAATAGTCTCCGGATGTCGCCCTTTTTTGCGCCCACAGCCTTTCTTAGTCCAATTTCAGCGGTGCGTTCATTGACGGAAATGAGCAGCACATTCATCACGCCTACCCCGCCTACTACGACGGATAAACCAATGATCAGTCCCATAATGATCCTGAAAATGAGGAATCCTTTTGCCGTTTGATCGATCCAGAAGTCCTGACTATGGACTTTAAAGTCATTGTTTTGCGCCCCAAATTCTTGTTTGATCCAGGTTTCAACCTTTGCTTTGAGCACGGGTACGTCCTCCGTTTTGGCCACTTCAAACAGCAAAGAGGGCGGGGAGCGATGCAGGTCCTGATTGGAAAGCAGAGAGATCGGAATGTAGGCCATCGGTGGCGACTCCTTTTTCTTGTCCTTCACCACACCGACAATCCGCAAGGTGTGACCAAGCGCGGTGAAACTTTGACCAAGGGCAGCGTTCAGGTCCTCTTTTCCGGCAATGAGTTTGGCCAACTGGGTATTGACCACCGCTACCGTTTCCCGGCTGCTAAAGGAAGTTGGAGAAAACAATTGCCCGTGCGTAAGGATGGTATCGCTGGGGGGCTTTTCGGCAATACACTGGATCATGGCGCCTATGGCAGAATCCCTTCCAAGGATCTTGATCTCACGATTGTAACTGTTGTGCAGACTTGCCCGGGTAATGAGCGGAGCATTGGCCCGGAACTTTGCATACCGTTCGTAATCAATGACTTGAAATGTGTCTTTCCGAACCGATAGGTTGTTGATGACTTTGTCAGTCTCGGTTTCTACTACAATGGCGTTGACGCTCGTCTGTGTAGCAATTTGGTCGCGCGCGAACTTTTCCAGTCCATCGATCAACGAAAAAGTGGCGACCAAAGCAGCTACGCCGATAATGATGCCCAGCACGGAAAGCAGGGTGTGAAAAAGATTCCCGCGAATATTCTGTATCGCCAGGGCGAAGGATTGTAAGGTGTTGCGCAGCATAGCTTAAATTGTTTGCTGGGCAAAACAAAGACAAAGACCCTCCTTCGTGGACTGTTTTCGATGAATAGTCAGAGAATCCTGATGGGATGATCCATGTTTAAGCTTTGCGTCAGGCGTAAACCTTGCCACCAGCCTTCGCCGTGTTGTAGAGGTACTTCTGCATGTCCCAGGCCGCTGTTGGGCAGCGTTCGGCGCAAAGTCCGCAGTGCAGACACACATTTTCGTCTTTGACCATCACGCGCCTGGTCTTGAGCTCGTCGGAAACATAAAGGTCTTGCGTGAGTTCGTTGGCAGTGGCAGTCAGTCGGGTGCGCAGTTCAGCTTCTTCCCCATTTTCAGTGAAAGTGATGCAGGCTGTGGGGCAAATATCCACGCAGGCATCGCATTCAATACAGCGATCGGTTGCAAAAACGGTCTGCACATCGCAGTTTAGACAGCGTTCGGCTTCTTTGAAGGCTGTTTGGACATCAAAACCAAGTTCGACCTCCATGAGCCTGTCTTTCAAGGACTTAGCCTTTTCAGCGTGTGGGACTTTGAAGCGCAGATCGGGTGCAACGGCGCTGTCGTACATCCATTCGTGGATGCCCATTTTTTGGTGTATCAGATTGGTGAGCGGTGAAGGCCGGTCTTGTATGTCTTTTTTGGCGCAAAAAAGGTCAATGGAAACCGCAGCCGAGTGGCCTTGCGCCACCGCCGTGATGACGTTCTTTGGTCCCATGGCTGCATCGCCGCCAAAAAAGACATTGGGTACTGTGGATTGAAAGGTCTTTTTGTCCAGAAGAGGTATTTCCCATTTATCGAATTCGATGCCCAGATCGCGCTCGACCCAGGGGAAAGCGTTTTCCTGGCCTACCGCGATCAGCACATCATCAGCTTCGATAAAAATATCGGGTTCGCCGGTAGGAACAAGGCTGCGCTTGCCTGATTCGTTATACTGTGCCTTTACCTTTTCAAACTTCATGCCTACCAATTTCCCGTTTTGGATCACGAATTCTTTCGGAACGTGGTTTTCAAAGATCGGGATACCCTCATGTTCTGCGTCCTCGATTTCCCATGGAGAGGCTTTCATGTCTGTTTTTGGGCTGCGGACCACCACTTTCACCTCCGTGCCCCCAAGTCGCAACGAAGTCCGACAGCAGTCCATGGCTGTATTGCCACCGCCCAGTACAATGACCTTTTTACCGATCTTGCTGGTATGCTCAAAGGCTACACTGGCCAGGAATTCGATGCCAATTTGAATGTTTGCCCCGGCTTCTTTTCGTCCTGGGAGATCGTTCAAGTCGCGACCACGTGGTGCGCCGGTTCCAACAAAAATTGCGTCGTATCCTTTGCCCAGCATCTCGCGCATGCTGGACACGTAATGATGGAATTGAGTGTGGATACCCAGATCCAAAATATACCCAACTTCCTCATCCAGAACACTTTCCGGCAATCGGAAAGACGGGATTTGGCTGCGCATCATACCACCGCCAGCAGGCTGTTCATCAAACAAATGAATTTCATAACCCAATGGAGCAAGGTCACGCGCGACAGTCAGCGAGGCCGGGCCTCCTCCGATGAGCGCGATTTTTTTGCCGTTTTTTGGAAACGGGCCTTGTGGCATGAGTGATTTAACGTCGCCCTTGAAATCAGCGGCCACGCGCTTGAGTCGGCAAATGGCGACAGGTTCTTCTTCCACACGCCCCCTGCGGCAGGCTGGCTCACATGGTCGGTCACAGGTTCGTCCCAGCACCCCTGGGAACACATTGGATTCCCAGTTGATCATATATGCTTCGGTGTAGCGTTCGGCGGCAATCAGTCTAATATACTCTGGCACAGGCGTATGTGCAGGGCAAGCGTATTGGCAATCCACCACTTTGTGGAAGTACTCGGGGTCTTTAATGTCGGTAGGCTTCACGGCAACTAATTTTTATGGCCGCCAAAGTAGGGCGTTGCCGAAAATTCCTGTTCAATTTTTTTGGATAATGCTCAGCATTCCCCTTAAAGATGCTTGTGCATCCCCTCCAAATCCCGATCAATGGTCCTGAGCACGGATTGGTGCGCTTTCTCAAAGGCCGTTTTTGACTTTTCGAGTTTTTCACTTTCTGATTTCACAGATGCGTCGGCGGCATCGGCCTGATTGAGGTAACCACCAATTTCGTCTTGCAAGCGGGCGATTTCGATCTTGTGCCGTTCGATCTGGTCGCGCAGGCGAATCACCTCTTGTTGGCGGGCTGCAACCTTTGTAGCGGTTTGATTATCAAGGGCTTTTGCAAAATGCTCTTTTTCTTTTTCCACCACATTGCGGTAATACCCCGTCGTTTCTATCAGTTTTTCCTTGGTAATACCGAGTGTCGCGGCCGTGGTGAAGGCGCTTTTAAAAGCAGTAGCCTCGTCTAGTTTCATGGCGGCGAGTTGCGTCACGGCGCGTTTGAATTCGAAGTAATCAAAGCCGGGGAGGTTGTTTTTTTCAATGGCTTGTGCGATAAACTCGAGACTACGCAGGTCAATGCCTTCCGCGGCAAAAAGTGATTGGGTGGTGATCATAATTTGTTGTGGATTTTTTACCCGCCATAGCGCGAAGCGCGAAGGAGGGGTCATGGTGGATTTGTTTTTTTTGTGGATTTGGTTATTTGTTGGGAAGCAACCAAGGTCCCAACTTCTCATGGGTACTTTCAGATTAAGTTTTTCGGTTGGGCAAACCTAGAACCTTTGCCAGAAAAATGCCAGAAAATTTCAGGGTGCGAAGGAGCAAGAATTTTGCTTTACTAACCATATAAAAGCGACGAACTTTGTGATATGGCCGAAATACCGCCGCGTTTTTCAGGGTTTTGCTCAACAATTTTGGAAATTCAGAAGATTTTGATTTGTTTTGTGCTGGTTTTAGATAGTGTAATCTTTTGATTCTCCCCAAATCCCCAAATCCCCAAATCCCCAAATCCCCAAATCCCCAAATCCCCAAATCCCCCACACCCATGACTCCCGTCAAAGTCAATATATTCATTTCCCATGCGCCGGCAGACAAAGCTGCGGCAGATCGACTCCTGGAGTGGCTCTATCCTATGCGCGATGAGGTGAACATGTGGCATTACGATCCGCCCAAAAGGCCTGAAGAACTACCGCTTTCCTGGCGACTGCTCCTACCCTGGTACCGGCCTGTTGACCCCCGGGTCTTATATAAGGAAACCTTAAAAATACGACGCGAAAACGCGCACATTTATATCTTCCTAACCAGTTTTAAATCATTGAGCACTAAACAGGTAGAAGAAGATATAGTCCATGCCGTCAGCCGTCGTGTCGATTGTGAATGGGAAGATCTCGCTCCATTGGTATTGCCCGTATTGCTCAGCCCTTCCCGCTGGAAGGAAGAATCCCGGCTGGCACAATTCGAACCTCTGGCAAAAGGGGTGCCGATCAGCAAATTTACCAAGCCGGAGGAAGGCTATCTTATGGTTACGGAGCAAATTTCGGCGCAAGTGAAGGTAATACAAGTCAAGCTGAACGAATCCCGGCATTATCAATACCACCCTGAGAAGCATGGAAACGGTATTTCCCCTGCAGATAAAAACAGTTATCCCTATTTGGGCGAAAACCCGGAACAATTCAATTTCGATCCGCCAATCCCTTTTCGTCCGCCCGACTGGTTGGGTTGGTCGGTGATTGCCCTGATTTTTATGCTCACAGCAGGAAGCCTACGGAAGAATCATCCGGCAGTATCCTCGCTTCATTTGAAAGCACGGCCCGACAAACAATTGGAAATAGAATATCCCCGCAACCCGCCTATGACTCCTCCGCCCGGGAAATCGGAGATCATTTTACCCCCGGTTGAATAAGGCCTTTAATTCGTTGACGCTTCCTGGCACATATTGTCCGGTACATTCTTCCGAGTCCCTACCTTTGCCTGCCGATTTTGGATGAATCTTATTCAAAATCCATTGTCGAATATCCATACGCTTATGGTCCCGCCTCCTTAAAATCGCTGGCGGTAAAAATCCTATGGCGGGTAAAACGTCTCATTAAAAAATGCAGGTTTTCAAATTTGGCGGCGCGAGCCTCAAGGATGCAGCGGGCGTGAAAAACGTCGCGTCTATTTTACAACGTTATCAAGATCAGTCACTTGTTATCATCGTATCCGCGATGGGTAAAAGCACCAATGCCCTGGAGGCCGTTGTGGCCGCCCATGCCAAGCAGACCGGCGAGGCACAAGCCCTTTACGACATTTTCAAGGAACAACATTACGTCATGATGCGCGAACTCTTTGAGCCCGGCGAAGAGGTGTTCACCACCGTCAATGACACTTTTGTGGAAGGGGACTGGGTGCTGGAGGAAAAGCCCTCCGAAGATTATGATTACATGTACGATCAGATCGTGTGTATGGGCGAGCTCGTTTCTTCCAAAATCGTGACGGCCTATCTCAATAAAATCGGCCTTAAAACCCAATGGCTCGATGCCCGTGATGTAGTGGCGACCGACAATACTTTTCGCGAAGGCTGGGTGAATTGGGATAAAACCAAGGCCAATGCCCTGAAAATTGCCAAACCCATGCTGGACAAGGGTGGTTTTGTGCTCACACAGGGTTTCATCGGCAGCACTTCTGAAAACTTCACCACTACGCTTGGGCGCGAAGGTTCTGACTACTCTGCGGCGATCTTCTCCCACTGCCTGGATGCCACAGCCATGACCATCTGGAAGGATGTGCCGGGGGTGCTGAACGCCGACCCTAGGATGTTCGACAACACCATCAAACTCGACCGCCTGAGTTACCGGGAGGCCATTGAAATGACTTATTACGGGGCGCAAGTAATTCACCCTAAAACTATTAAGCCGCTGCAGAACAAGAATATTCCGTTTTTTGTTAAGTCATTTCTAGACCCTAACGCACCAGGTACTGAGATTAGCAGCGATACCGAGGAAAATTACCCGCCGATCGTGGTGGTAGAGAAAAATCAGGCCCTGCTGCACATCAGTACGCTCGATTATTCTTTTGTGGCAGAGCACCACATGGCACGTTTGTTTTCGAAAGCCGCCGACTTGCGTATATTTGTGAACATGATGCAGAATACGGCCGTTTCGTTCACGATCTGTGTGCCGAATGTGCCCGATCGGATCGAAAAATTCATAAAAGATGTGTCGGATACCTTTAAAGTCAAATCCGAGCAGGGACTGGAACTTATCACCATCCGTCACTATACAGAGGAGGCGATCGCAAATTTGAAAAAAGGGAAGATCGTACTGTTCGAAGAGCGTATCCGCAACACGATGCACATGGTGGTGAAGAACGTTCCGGTGATTGAGCGGAAGGAAGTCGAGATTGCGGGATCGAAGAGTTGAAAAAGTGACAAGTCGAAAGTTACAAGTAACAAGGGGCGTCCACATACGGCCTTGACGAGCAGCCCTGAAGTCGTTAATAACCTGCCTTTCGCAGAAAAAAGGCTTTCTGGTTTTGTCAGCCACCAGACCTTCGACCTTCCAAACACTAGTATACCAATCATCAGTCCTCAATTACCAATCACCAATCAAAATTTTCAACAAACTTATGGCACGACTAACCACCTTTTCGCGGTTGCTGATCACCCTGCTCATTGTAGTGGGGGTGTTTTTTGCAGTCAGACAATTTCTTCCGGGCTGTAACCTTCCGGGTACAGACGGTTCTGTTCAAACAGAACAGCCCAGCACAAATACTCCTGGAACTTCGGGGGATAATGGTTCCGGCACTTCTTCCACATGGGGCAAATCCTCCGCGGCTTTCACTCCAGACCCCTTCAACTATACCGCCCAGTCGCCTGTCGGTGGCAAACTGAAAGGGGTGGTGGAATTGGGTGCAACAGGATTTAACTCGTTCATTGTCAAGATCGACAGCAAGAAAAACTGGAAACTTGAAAAGGCTGAATTCGGTGTAAGCCTTGTAAAAGAGGGCCTTGCTACGGACGAAGATGTGAAGAGTGGTCTCCGACGCTATATTTCTGACATGGTTGGGTTTGGTGTAGGCGCTCGTGACATCCATTTCGTGGTGAGCAGTGGCGCTCAAAAAGAGGCCATCATGCCAAAAATAAATGCCGCACTTTCTTCTATGGGTTATGTGGTAAATGTGGTGACTCCGGAGCAGGAAGCCAAACTGGCTTTGCGCTCTGCCCTTCCATCAGCGTTCCAAAGCCGTTCATTTGTAGTAGACATCGGCTCCGGCAACACCAAGATATCCTGGCTGCCCAATGGCGCCCTGGAAGCGCCGGGTGCAAAATATTACCAAAACAACCTCAACCCAGGCACGGTATTTCAGGAAGTAAAAGGCAAGGCCAGTCAGATTCCGGCTAACCTTCGCAGCACCTGTTTCATCATTGGAGGGGTGCCATACGAACTTGCCAAACAAACCCGCAACGGGAAAGAACGCTACACCGTCCTAAAAGCCCCAGCAGACTACAAGGCTGATGGCGCAAAACAGGAAGCGGGTCTCAATATTTACGCAGCAGTAGCCGAAGCCACTGGCTGCAAACAGTTTGTATTCGATTGGGACGCTAACTTTACCATTGGCTTTTTGTTGAATCTTTAATTAATTCTGTCTCAAGATGAAATACCTATCCTTCTTCTTTGCCCTTTTATTGCTAAACGCCAAAGCCATTTCACAGGACACTTTCTCCATTGTAGCCGTCGACACCCTCACTGGTGAAATCGGCAGTGCTGGTGCGAGTTGTCTGGACAATATCCAGTTCCCCGGCAGCAATGGCGCTATTATCATCAGCGATATTTTACCCGGACGCGGCGCCATTCACACCCAGGCAAGTTGGAATGGTAACAACCAGGCGAATGCTCGTCTTCGGATGGAAGAAGGACTTTCACCGGCAGAAGTCGTGGCCTGGCTGAAAACCAATGATGTGCAGGGGGGCTTTGCCTGGATAAACCGGCAATATGGTGTGGTCGATTTTGATCCGCAAGGGCACCCACGTTCGGCAGCCCTGACCGGAACCAATTGTTTTGATTGGAAAGGGCATAGAACAGGCGTTAACTATTCTATCCAGGGCAATATCCTGCTCGGCCCGGAAATATTAGACAGTATGGAAGCTCGCTTTTTGGCTGCCACAGGCCCGCTTTCCGATCGGCTCATGGCTTGTTTGCAGGGCGCAAATGTGCCAGGCGCCGACATCCGGTGTCTTCAAAACGGCACCTCTTCGCTCTCCGCATTTGTACGTGTAGCGAAGCCCGGCGATGCCGAAGACAGCCTTTCGCTTGACCTAAATGTTCCTTCGCTTCCAGCGGGTATGGAGCCCATTGACTCCCTTCAGCGTCTGTACAATGCCTGGAAAACTACGATCTCCACAAAGGATTTGACCCTTGCAGAAAAACCACAGATCTTCCCCAATCCTGCATTCGGTTCGCTCTCAGTAAATCTAAAAAATACGGATGGGTTGTTGGAGCTGTTTGATTTGACGGGTCAGCGTGTATTCCGTAAAAAAATAGAAAAAGGTTACAATCAATTGACGCCTTCGTTATCCAATGGGATCTATTTTGCCAGAATTTCTGAAAACGGTCAGCCAGCGGTGACGCATAGGCTGGTTTGGCATCCATAAATCGGTAGGTGCAATCAATTGATTACAATAACTCGTTCTCCCTCCCAGATACCCGCTTTGTTTCGCTTCAAATCTACTACTCCGGTTCCGCCAGGGTAGTTTCGTGTATAACGGAGGTATTTTTCATCGATCAATGGATCGTCTGAAAAAACAAAGTCGGTTAAATAGAAAGGTTCACGACCTTCAACCCAAAGAATTGGGTGGATGTGGGCAGGAGTGTTATTGCTGGGATATCGTGCGGGGCGTATAGTTTGGATTTCATAACGACCTTCTTCATCTGTGCGACACCAACCATGTAAGTGCCCATGCCATCGATGAACACCAGTTTCACCACCCTTTTTGGCATAAATGCCTCGCTCGTTCGTGTGGTAGCAATATATAATTGCATCAGATACCGGGGTTTTGCCATCACTTTTTGTGATTTTACCCCGGATGATCATGCGTTCTCCGGGTTCTCCGGCTGGAGCGATTTTCATAACGGAGGTTAGTTGGTCCGGCATTTGAGCGAAACAACAACGGATATTTTTTTCGGGGTCGTCGCAAGTGTCTGGCAAAGTAGTTTGGGTGGTAGGTTTGCTGGTAAATGATTGCTCGCCGCCGTATTCACTGCAAGACAAAAAAACGGGGGCGCACTGGAGCATTGCAATAAATATAATTATCCAATTTTTCATAAACGTTAAATTTTTGTAGAAACTCTACCGAAAACGTTGAGCATGAAAGCATATTGAGCCATAGAACGGCCTATTGGAGCAAATTACGTTTTTTAGCACTGAGATACCAATTTGGACGACTGAATGTCTGTTACATACTCTTTCCAGCCAGATGTCGTTTCCCCCCTTTTATAATTCATCCTACCTCGTTTCAATGCAGAAACCCGCCAACATGGATGCGCTCAAGGAGTTCATCAAAACCGAAAGCGCATTCCTCGAAAAGTTAAAAGCAGCCACAGCCAATGTCATCGTCGGCCAGGAACAAATGCTGGACCGTCTGCTCATCGGGTTGCTCACCAAGGGCCATATCCTGTTGGAAGGAATGCCTGGTCTGGCCAAAACGCTGGCCATCAAAACGCTGGCCCAGGCGGTTGATGCTCACTTTAGCCGCATACAGTTCACACCCGATCTATTGCCGGCAGACGTAGTGGGTACTACGATCTACAGTCCTAACACGGGTGAATTTACCGTGCGCAAAGGGCCTATCTTTGCAAACTTCGTTCTGGCCGACGAGATCAACCGAGCGCCTGCCAAAGTACAAAGCGCTTTGCTCGAAGCCATGCAGGAGCGACAGGTTACCATTGGGAAGCAGACCTTTAAACTTGAAGAGCCTTTTCTGGTGCTCGCTACACAAAATCCCATTGAGCAGGAAGGTACTTACCCACTGCCAGAGGCGCAGGCCGACCGTTTTTTACTGAAGGTAAAGATTGGCTATCCAAGCTTTGAAAACGAACGCATGATCTTGCGCCGAAATCTCAACGACGACGAGCCTGAGGTGCATAAAATACTGTCCGTCAAGACCTTGTTGCAAGCCCGTGAGGCGGTTCAGAAAATTTACCTGGACGAAAAAATCGAGCAATATATACTCCAAATCGTATTTGCCACCCGTCAACCGACCGAATATGGTTTAGGACAAGTAGCCCCACTGATCAGTTACGGAGCATCCCCACGCGCCACCATCGCATTGGCCAAAGCCTCCCGTGCAATGGCTTTCCTCAACCATCGGGCTTTCGTCACACCGGACGACGTTCGGGCCATTTGTCCAGATGTGCTGCGCCACCGCGTGGGGCTGACATTCGAGGCGGAAGCGGAGAATATTGGCCAGGAAGAGATCATTGATAAGGTCTTGAGCACTATTGTTATTCCGTAAAGTATCCCGGAACGCTGTTCCGGGCACCTCTTCCCCGGAACAGCGTTCCGGGGTACAACACCATCCCGCATGGACACCACCGAACTGCTCAAAAAAGTACGCCGCATAGAGATCAAGACCCAGGGCTTGAGCAGTCACCTGTTTACAGGCGGCTATCAGAGTGCGTTCAAGGGTAAAGGGATGTTGTTCAGTGATGTACGGGTTTACCAGGAGGGTGACGACGTGCGGGCTATAGACTGGAATGTGACGGCACGCACTGGTGAACCTTTTATCAAAGTGTTTGAAGAAGAGCGGGAAAACACTGTGATGCTGGTGGTGGATGTGAGTGGTTCAGCAGTGTTTGGCAGTCACGCGCAGTTCAAAGCCGAATACCTGACCGAACTCTGTGCGGTGCTGGCTTTTTCGGCCATTGCCAATAACGACAAGGTGGGTGTGATGCTATTTTCCGACCACATTGAGCTGTATATCCCGCCCAAAAAGGGGCGTCAGCACATCCTTCGCATCATTCGGGAAGTGCTTAGTATTCAGCCGGTTGGGCGGAAAACTGATCTTGGAAAAGCCCTGCGTTACATTCATACCGGGGTGAAAAAACGTTGTGTTTGTTTTGTTTTGTCTGATTTTCTGGCTGAAGGTTACGAAGAATCTTTGCGGGTACTTGCCAAACAGCACGACTGCATAGGTATCCATTGCTGGGACCCCTTGGAGCGGGATTTGCCGGATGTTGGGCTGCTTCGTGTAGCCGATGCCGAGACGGGCGAACAAATCTGGGTAGATACCACCAGCTACGAACTTCGGCGGCAGTACTGGCATTCTTTCCAGGAACATACGGCCGCTACGCAAAGCCTTTTTCGACGGGCGGGTGCTGATTTTTTAAGCGTTGGCACACACCAACCTTACACCAACGCCTTGTTGCAATTCTTTTCCAAACGGTCTAAAATTGTAGCGCATGGCTGAGATTTTGTGTCTTTTTTCGGTCGGCAATTTTGAGGTGACACCTCCTCGTGCCTCGAAGGTGTCACCTCGAATGCTCGGGCTTGCCACTTGCTTACTTGCCACTTGCTACTTATCCGCTCAGCCCAGAGCTATCGCATCCCTCCAGCCAGAGCGTATTGAAACCGGGGATACCACCGGGCTTTTGATTTTGGTTTCAGATCTGAATTCTGAGCCGAAAGACGTAGATTTTAGCCCCTGGGCCGATGTTTTTCCTGCCGCGAATATCATCGGGCGGTCCAATTGGCGGCGGAGCGGTGCGCAGTGGATGCGCCGTTTCACACTCATAGCATTCGACAGCGCGACCCTGAAATTGCCTCCGCTCAATGTACGCGTTGCCACTGGTAAACCCTTGGAAACCAACGAATTAACGCTCACTGTGTACCCCACCCGCAGCGGACGGGAGATCACGGATATGGCAAAGATCCGGGACATCCGCCGCGAGCCAAAATCCTGGGTAGATTATCTGCTTTGGGTGGCAGGAGTCTTGGCGGTACTCTTATTGATCCTCTGGTGGCTTCGGAAAGATCAGCGCAAGCCACAGCCAATGGTGGTTCAAAGTGATCCACCACCACCGCCGGTCTCCCCAAGCGAATTGGCCTTGCAACAACTTTCTCAACTTCAAAAAAAACAACTCTGGAAAAACGGGCAAGCGAAGGAGCACTACGCCGAACTCAGCCTCATTTTAAGGGAATATCTGGAAACACGCTACGGCATCGCCGCACTGGAATCAACCACTGATGAAATCCAGAAAATGCTTTCCGCCACAGATTTTCCGGCTGCTTTCCGCCCCCGTTTGAAAGAACTTTTGCAAAAAACTGACCTGGTAAAATACGCCAAGTCGCAACCGCCGGAAGCTACACACGAGGCCGTTTTGGTTCAGGCGCGTGAATTGGTTTCACCCGGACAACTTAAAAAACAAGAATCCCCCAAGATTCTAATGGCAAAAGCAATTCCCAGGAAGCCGAATTCCGGCAAATACGAGCCCTTGTGAATTGACCCCGTTTTGAACCTCAAAAACCCTGGATGCTGGCATCCCAAATCCACCAATCACCAATTAAACCAATCACCCCCGCCTACGCTAAAGCTTCGGCGGGTAAAAATCAAACCAATCACCCATTAATGGCATTCGCCCAACCTCTTTGGCTTATTCTTTTATTGCTTTTGCCTTTGCTGATCTATCAGTACCGGCGGGAAGCGAAGGGGCGGCATGTCACCTTGCAAGTGTCGAGGCTCACGGCCATGAAGGGCATCAAAACCTGGGTTGTGTATGCACGAAACTGGATACAATTCATTCGTTGGGTGGTAGTTGCGTTGGTCATCATTGCCATGGCTCGTCCGCAATTGTTGTGGCATGAGGAAGAAATCGTTGCCGAAGCCATTGATATTATGCTGGTCATGGACGTGTCGCCGAGTATGTTGTCCAAAGATTTTCGACCGGACAGACTAACAGTAGCCAAGGAAGTGGCTTCGAGCTTTGTAAGCCGACGACCACATGATCAACTTGGCTTGGTGGTCTTTTCGGGTGGTGCGTTCACCCAATGTCCGCTCACCAATGATCGCCGCATTTTGCAGGCTTTCATCAAAAATCTACAAGCCGGTCGTTTGCCGGATGGTACGGCCATTGGTATGGGATTGGCCACCGCCCTGCGCCATTTGGACAAAGGTGAATCCAAAAGTAAAATTGTATTACTCATTACGGATGGGGAGAATAATGCGGGCGATCTGGGGCCACTCACCGCTGCGGCAGCAGCCAAATCCCTGGGAGTCCGGGTGTATACCATCGGCATCGGCACCGACGGAATTGTCCAATCCCCTACCTATCAGAATGCCAATGGCAGTTTTGCGTTTGCAGCCCGCCAGATGAGTTTTGACACGCAGCTGTTGGAAGAAATGGCCTCCATGACGAACGGAAAATTTTACCGCGCCCGCACAGCCGCCGATTTGGAAGATATTTACAACGAGGTAGAAAACTTGGAAAAAACCAAAGTGAAGACGACTTCGGTTCGCCGCACTTCAGAACTGTTTTTTTGGTTTTTAAATGCTACATTTTGCTTTTTACTGCTTGAAATGGCACTTCGTTGGGGGCCGTTGAGGGTGATTACGGTTTGACCATTGACTGTTGACCATTGACTGTTGACCACATTTTTACCCGCCATAGCGCCTCGCCGCCGCCAAAAAGGCTATGGCGAGTAAAAGCGCGAAGGCGGGGACCACATTATCACATTGACCACATTATCACATTGACCACATTCTTCTTCGAAAGTCCTGATTTGCTCTATCTGCTGGCCCTCGTTCCATTGCAGGCACTTTTGCTATGGGCGTATTGGCGGTGGCGACAGCGGACTTTGCGACGTTTGGGTTCGCCAGCGTTGGAAGAACGCTTGTTGCAGGGGTTTTCGGCAAAACGCTTTTGGGGTAAAAATTTGATGTTTGTCGGGGGCGTAGTGCTGATAATTCTCGCCATTGCAAGTCCGGTCCGGATCGAAAAAGAAGCGTCTAAAACACAAAACAGTGCCGACGTGATCATCGCGCTCGATATTTCAAATAGCATGTTGGCCACCGATGTAAAACCAAGCCGATTAGAACAGGCAAAAAGTTTTATCCAGCGGCTTGCTCCGGCATTGGACGGCGAACGACTTGGTCTGGTTTTCTTTGCAGGGGAGGCTTTTCCGCAAATGCCGTTATCGACTGATTTTGAAGCACTTCTGATGTTTACCCGCAATGCACACCCGGACTTTATCACCGATCAGGGAACCGACATCGGAGCAGCGGTTGAATCCTGCAAGCGGATGCTCGAAACCGATGCAGAAACCGGCCGCGCCATAATCCTCATCAGCGATGGCGAAAATCATGAAGAAAAAGTCTTGCAACGGGTGCGCGAAGCCCAAGCGGCGGGGGTATTGATTTTTCCGGTGGGGGTAGGTTCATCAGGGGGTGCGAACATACCTGCAGGGCAAGGGGGCTTGCGACGGGATGGCCTGGGGAAACCCGTCCGCACGTCCGCCAATGAGTCCCTCATGCAATCGCTGGCCGAAGCGGGTGGGGGAGTGGCCCTTAATCTCCGCGACCCTAACCGTGCCCTCGAAACCATCAAAAGCGCCGTGAACCGACTTCAAAAAAGTGCGGTGACCGCCAATGCCACCAGCAAAAAAATATATTATTTCCCCTGGTTGTTGCTGCTTGCGCTGCTGCTGCTGATCTCTGAACAGGTAATGCAATGGAAGAAAAAAGGCGTGTCAACGGCTGTACTCCTATTGGTTGCGGGTGGTTTATCCGCTCAATCAGAACACAACGCTTTGCGGCAGGGCGAGCGTTATTATGATAAAGGAGACTACGAAAAAGCTCAGGCAGCCTACCAAAAATCAAAAAGCAGCACGGCCCGGTACAATGCGGGAAATGCGGCGTACCTCCAGTCTGAGCACGTTGCTGCAGCCCAATTTTTCCGTGATGCCGCAGAAAGGGCCCTTTCCCCTGTTGAAAAAGCCGATGCGCTCTATAATCTAGGCAATGCCTGCATGTTACAAGGGGATTATAAAGCGGCCATTGATGCCTATGAGCGTAGTCTTAGGTTGCTGCCAAAGCGGCCCGATGCACAAAAAAATCTTCAAATCGCGAAAAGGAAACAACAACAGCCGCCTCCAGAGGCCCCGCCACCACCTCCTCCACCCCCTCCTCCTAGTGTGCGACCGCGCCAAAATTATTTGGATCAGGCATCCACATCGCGGCAAAAAGAAATTCCGCCGACCAATCTTCCACCGGATGCCGCCCGGCGTTTGCTCAATGAAGCCGTGCTTTCTGAAGAGCAAAAAAACGCGGGAACTTACCGGGAGCTGGCGCCTGCGAACCGGCCTTCGCGTTTGAAGAAGGATTGGTGAGGGGCTCTGTCATTTTGTGCAAAACACGGGTGACATTCTGGCACTTTATCCAAAAAGATGCTTTACTTTTGCGGGCGCAAAAAACGCAGCAAATTAAGATGCTCTACGACGCAAACCCAACCCTAGAAGGGGTCAAAACAATAGATGAGGCCAGGCAAGGCAGCGTGTTTTTTAAAGAATACGGAGTGCTGAGCAACTCACCCGGGCTGAAGCATTTTTATATTGAAAGCTATGGTTGTGCTATGAATTTCTCCGATTCGGAGATCGTAGCAAGCATTCTGGGCGACGTTGGTTACGCGCCCACGCGCAACATGGAAGAAAGCGATCTGATCCTGGTAAACACCTGTTCCATCCGCGAAAAAGCAGAGGAAACGGTGCGTAAACGCCTGAAGGTGTTTGCCTTAATGAAACGCGCGCGTCCCGGAATAAAAGTCGGAATACTCGGCTGCATGGCTGAACGACTCAAAAAACAATGGCTGGAAGAGGAAAAACTGGTTGATCTCGTGGTTGGCCCGGATGCATACCGTGATCTGCCCAATCTCATCGGTGGCGCGGAAGAAGGTGGGCGGATGGTGAACGTGCTGCTCAGCCGGGAAGAAACCTACGCAGACATCAGTCCCGTACGGCTTGATTCGAACGGTGTAACCGGATTTATCTCCATCATGCGGGGCTGCGACAATATGTGCTCATTCTGCGTGGTGCCATTCACCCGCGGTCGCGAGCGCTCCCGTGAACCCTTCAGTATTGTAGCCGAAGCCCGGGATCTGTTCGAAAAAGGATACCGCGAAGTGACGCTTTTGGGGCAAAACGTAGATTCCTACAAGTGGGAAAATCCTGAAACCGGCGAGCGTGCTGACTTCGCTGACCTGCTGGCCATGACCGCTGCCGTTCATCCGGATTTAAGGATACGGTTCAGTACGAGTCACCCGAAAGACATGACCGACAAGGTGTTGCACACGATGGCTGCCCACGAAAATATCTGCAAATACATCCACTTGCCGGTGCAATCCGGCAACTCACGGATTCTCGAAATGATGAATCGTACCTACGACCGTGAATGGTATATGGAGCGTGTAGAAAGTATCCGGCGCATTTTGCCAGACGCCGCGATTTCGAGCGACATTATCACCGGCTTTTGCTCGGAGACGGAGGAGGAGCACCAGGATACCCTTTCGATGGTGGAATGGGCAGGGTATAGTATGTCTTATATGTTTTCTTACTCGGAGCGTCCCGGCACCTTAGCAGCCCGCAAGTATGCCGATGACATCCCAGAAGAAGTGAAAAAACGCCGTCTCAGCGAGGCAATCGCGTTGCAGCGGGCGGTGGGTTTACGGTACAATCAGGGCGAAATTGGTAAGACGTTTCGGGTGCTGATCGAACGGGACTCCAGCAAGTCCGACCAGGAATTTTGTGGCCGTAATTCGCAGAATAGTATGTGTGTGTTCCCCAAAAAAGAGGGCTTGAAGCCGGGGGATTATGTAATGGTCAGGATCAAGGAAGTGACGAGTGCGACGTTGTTGGGGGAAGTGATGTGATTTTAATACTAATTGATTTTCAATATATTGGGTATATGATATTGAAAACCTCTGGGTATTTGTTTCTAACCTCTAGAAATATTCAAGCCATCAATATTGCCTAAACTATGAAAACGTACAAAAAAATATCCAAAACCGACATCCTAAATTTCCTCTCGCAGGAAAAACGCCAACTCGAAACCAAGTTTCGGGTTACCAAAATTGGCTTGTTAGGTTCATATGCTCGTGGCGAAGAAACAGAAGAAAGCGATATTGATATTATCCTGGAATTTTTACCCCAAACAGAAAACCTGTCCGAAATTAAACTTTCACTCAAAGAATTGATTAAGAAGGAGTTTGGGAAAAATGTGGACATCTGTCGGGAGAAATATTTGAAGCCATATTACCGTAATCAAATCCTCAAATCTGCGATTTTTGTCTGAAAAAGACGAGGACCATTTCGGTATTGATGCAGAGGAGATTTGGCAGATTATTCAAAACTATGTTCCGACGCTTATCAGCGACGTCAATGCAATTTTAACCAAGAAAAGTGGCCAATAATCACCTCCAATCCATAAAAGCCCGTTTCGGCATCGTAGGCTCCTCGCCGGCACTGGATGCTGCTCTTGAAACGGCTACGCGCGTGGCGCCCACCGACCTTTCTGTGCTCATCACAGGGGAGAGCGGCGTGGGTAAGGAAGTCTTTTCGAAGATCATACATTCGCTTTCAGCGCGCAAACACAACGATTTTATCGCGGTCAACTGCGGTGCGATTCCTGAGGGCACCATCAATTCTGAACTTTTCGGTCACGAAAAAGGCTCCTTTACCGGGGCGGTTGGGGAGCGAAAAGGTTATTTTGAAACCGTAAACGGTGGCACGATCTTCCTGGATGAGATCGCGGAAATGCCCAATGATACCCAGGCCTACCTGTTGCGTGTACTCGAATCGGGAGAGTTTATCCGCGTAGGCGCCAGCAAGACCATGAAGACGGATGTGCGCGTCATTGCTGCCACGAATGTCAACCTGGAGGAGGCGGTGCGCAAAGGCAAATTTCGGGAAGACCTGTTCTACCGACTGAATACGGTGCCCATCCGGGTGCCATCCTTGAAAGAACGTCCAGAGGACATCACCCTGCTTTTTCGCCGGTTTGCAGGTGATTTTGCAGAAAAATACCGGATGCAAGCCGTTCGTCTCGACGAACGCGCTGAACTCGTGCTGGAAAACTACCGTTGGCCGGGCAACATCCGTGAACTCAAAAACGTGGCAGAGCAACTTTCTGTCCTTGCCGAAGAGCGGTTCATCACCGCCGAAACGTTGCAGCGTACCATGCCCCAACTTTTCAGCCGGCACCTGCCAGTGCCTGCCAGTGGCAGCGGTTTTGCCGGGAAAAACGGGGGCGAATTCCAGGAGCGGGAACTGCTGTATAAAGTGTTGTTCGACATGAAGAACGACCTGAATGAACTTAAGTCCATGTTCTTCAAACTCGTGGAAAGCAACAACCTGCGCATGCCGGAACTGGGCAATTTGAGGCAGATATCCTCCAGTTTCCCCCATAATACTGAGTCGATTTTTGAGGATAACGGCTATTCGCAGGAAAGTTCCCCGCGTTTTCATCCCTTTGAAAATGAACGGGTTAAGCCCATTATCATTGACCCAAGCCATGCGGCCAACAACTTCGATGATAGCGAAGAAGAAGACACGCCGCTTACCATGGATGAAATCGAAAAAGATGCCATTAAAAAAACGCTCAGCAAATACAAAGGCCGCCGCAAAGAGGCCGCCGATGAGCTTCGTATTTCTGAGCGGACGCTGTACCGAAAAATTAAGCAGTATGATCTGTGAAACGCGGATTACGCGGATGGAGCGGATTTACGCGGATTCAGGGGTGTCGGGGATCAAAATCCGCGTAAATCCGCCCCAACCGCGTAATCCGCGTTCCGATGTTAACAATTGCAAAAACGGCTCCTTCACGTGCCGCACCTACCGATATTTGCGCGTCTCTACGCACACCTGATTTCATTCCAAACCAGTTTAAAAATACATCTCTCGGATGAAGCGCTTTTTCATTCTTTTCCTTTTTTCAATCCTTTCATATTCAACACTTTTGGCCGATAACGGGCCCGGTTATAAAATCCGCGTTAAACTCGAAAACTATGCATCCAATGAGCTCATCATTGGATTTCACTACGGAGAAAAACAATATGTGAAAGACACCGCCCTGTTGGGTGCCGACGGTTTTTTCACCTTTGAAGCGGATACCCTTTTCCCGGCGGGCGTTTACCTTCTGGTATTGAAACCCGACAATAATTTTATCCAGATTCTGCTCGACGACAAAAATCAGCAGTTCACGGTGACCACCGACGTGAAGGATTCGGTGAATAAAATGAAAGTGAAGGGATCTCCGGACAACGAGATTTTTTACGAGTACCTGGGCTACCTCAACAGGCAGCGGCCGATTGCCGATACCCTCCGGGCGCAATTGAGCCGGGCCAAGGGAAACATGGCCGATTCCACGCGTCTGGCCAATAAAATATTAGACATTGATAAGGCGGTAAAGAAGGCACAACAAGACCTTATTGTAAAAAATCCGAATACTATGGCGGCCAAAATAGTGAAGGCAGCCATCGAACCTGAAGTTCCGGATTTCAAGGGTGAGGAAAAGGATGTGGCGAAAAAGAAGTTTTACTGGTTGCGCAATCACTTTTTCGACAACATTGACATCGCCGATCCCGCCATGCTCCGCAGCCCCGTCCTGCACGGGAAAATTGATTATTTTATTACCAAACTAACCCCGCAGCACCCGGATTCAGTGAATGCGGCACTTGATTTTCTGTTCCGGAACTTACAGGGGAAGCATAACAATGAGAACTACAAATACTACCTCATTCATTATCTGAACTTCTATGCAAAATCAAACATTGTAGGTTTTGATGCCTGCTATGTTCACATTGCCAATGAATACTATTGCAGAGGTCAGGCGGCCTGGACCAAGAAAGAAGACCTGGAAAAAATCTGTGACAATGCACGCCGCCTGGCGCCCATTCTCATCGGTCGGATTGCCCCCAATATTACGGTGATGGACCGCAACAACCAGCCTCACGCCTTGTGGGATGTGGATGCCGATTATACAGTGCTGTTTTTTTGGGCTACTGACTGCGGCCACTGTAAAAAAGCAGCGCCGCATATGGTTGAGTTTGCCAAAAAATATAAAGACCGGGGCGTGAAGGTGTTTGCTGTTTGCACCGGAGTGGTCACCACCAAAGAAGATTCAAACACCCCTGAAAAGGTCAACGATGCCTGTTGGAAGAGTATAGAGGAAAAAGAATTCAGCGACGATCTGTTCTTCAACCTCTATGATCCTTATATCCGCAGTAAATATAAAACGCTGTACGACGTACAAACAACGCCCCAGGTATTCATTCTTGGCCGCAACCATGAGATCCTGATGAAACGCATCGGTGCGGAACAACTGGGTGAGGTGATGGAACAGGTGATGAAATTTCAGGAAGAAAAAAAGAACGGTGTGCCGCACAGCCCAACGGGTCAGGGCAGTTTGAAAAAACCAACGCCAATGGAAAAAAAGCCTGTGGCATCTGCGGTATCAAAGGAGGACCATGCAAAAGAAATGCTTCGGAAATTGAACGCTTACAAGGTCGGAACCACCACGGTTGCCGATTTTTGGGCGGACGGCTGGAATTTTTCAGACCCTCAATCGGGGAAGATCGGAATAACCGGTTTCATCCAGTCTGCCAAGAATAAAACCTTTTTTCTGGGGGTGAATGATTATTCCATGTTGTCAAAAGATGAACTCCGTAAAATTCTGGAAAGTGGTGATTTTCAGGAACGAAGCATGAAACAGGTTTATGAATCTGGTGGAAATGCTTCTTCGGATCAGGCCGTGGACCAGTATAGAATGGACTTTGAAAACGGTGTATTGGTTTCGATTATGTTGACCAAGTAGTCCGGGCTTCTTTAAAATATCCGGTTTTTTCTAAAAGCAACAGACTTTCTTCCTGCGGAATAGTGGGAAAATTTGAATTTCTCAAAAAATATTTGGAAAAAAGGGGCGACTTTTTGTACTTTTGCGCCTCGATTTTTGAAAAACAAGTTTGCAACAAATTTTCAGCAAAATAGTGTCATGAAAAAAGAAATCCATCCGGCCAGCTACCGTGCCGTTGTGTTCAAAGACATCTCTACCGACGAAGCTTTCCTCGGCAAATCTTGCGCGAATACCAAAGAGACCACTACTTGGGAAGACGGCAAAGAATACCCGCTCGTGAAAATGGAGATTTCGTCCTACAGCCATCCCTTCTTCACCGGGCAGATGAAACTCGTTGACACCGCTGGTCGTATTGACAAATTCAACAAGCGCTTCTCGAAGTTCTCGAAATAATTGCCGGATTCGAGCGGTTTTTGAAAGTCCCGATAGGCATTCGTGCGTGTTGGGACTTTTTTATTCCCTAAACCTTCATTTGCATATTGTCTGTTTATTCACCGGGTGACTGGCAGTCACCCGCTGAATAAACAGACAATATGCAAATGAAGGTTATTCTGTTTGCTGAAAGACGTAAGTTTGCCCTGCTCTCTTTCGTTGAGAGTTCCGCACTCAACAAAACATGAACATCATTCTCTTCGATACCGACGCGCGCAACCACTTGCTGCCCCTCACGGCTACCCGTCCGATGGGGGAATTGCGCCTGGGAATTCTGACGCTCCGCGAAAAATGGGAGCGTCGGTTGCGCAGCACTGCTTCCTACATCACGCAGGAATATTTACAGGAAAAATTCCCCATACACATTGAGGATGAGAATCTTATCATCAATGGCGGGGTGCTTCCCACCAATGCGCTGTGCCGCCGGATAGAAGAACTCGGGCTGAACGAAGCCTTGCTCATGAATGGCGAACTTATTGCGGCCCGGCTCAACGAAGCCCAGTTCGAATCGCTTATCGGGGAGGAGGAAGTAGAAGAATTGCAAGGGATGGAATTGGAGGAAAGCGTCCCACTGGTTCAGATCACGGACCTGTGGCAACTGGTGCGGTTGAACGAACAGGCGCTTCTGGACGATTTTTCACTGCTCACCACGGGCAGAAGTTCCAAACCCGTATCGGATACCAACCGGCTTATAGGTCCGCCTGAAAACCTTTATCTGGAAGCCGGGGTGAAGATGGAATATTGCACGCTTAACCTAAGCAACGGCCCTATCTACATTGGCTCCAATACCGAGGTAATGGAAGGCTCCATGTTGCGCGGTCCGATTGCAATTGGTTCAGATTCAATCATTAAGATGGGCGCCAGAATTTATGGCCCCAGCAGCTTTGGTCCTGGTTGCAGGATTGGCGGTGAGGTGGCGCGCTCGATCTTTTTTGCAAATTCAAATAAAGCGCACGATGGTTACCTCGGCGATTCCGTATTGGGCGAATGGTGCAATCTTGGGGCCGATACCAATAATTCAAACCTCAAAAATAACTATTCTGAAGTAAAACTTTGGGACTATGAGCTTGAGCGTTTTGAAAAAACGGGTCAGCAATTTGTAGGACTCATTATGGGCGACCATTCCAAATGCGCCATCAATACTATGTTCAATACGGGCACGGTGGTGGGCATTTTTGCCAATGTATTTGGGGCGGGATTTCCCCGGAATTTCGTCCCGGATTTTTCCTGGGGCGGGCCTGATGGTTATCGTACCTACAAATTTGCTGAGGCCTGCGAGACGGCTACCATCGTGATGGCTCGCCGTGGGCAGGTTTTCAACGATCTCGAAAAAGCCATTCTTTATCATATTTATGACCGTACAGCACGGTTTCGCAGTTGGGAGAAATGAATCTAAAATACGACCAGCGCGGAGTTTCCGCCTCGAAAGAAGATGTTCACGCAGCCATCCAGCACCTGGATAAAGGGCTGTATCCCAATGCTTTTTGCAAAATATTGCCCGATCTGGCTGCCGGGAGCGCAAAACACTGCAACCTCCTCCATGCTGACACCGCCGGTACAAAAACCAGCCTGGCTTACGTTTATTGGCGCGAGACGGGCGACCTGTCCGTTTGGCCCGGCGTTGCCCAGGATGCCATCGTGATGAATCTGGACGATATGGCTTGTTCCGGGTGTACAAACGATATTATACTGAGTAGCACCATTGGTCGCAACAAAGGTCTGATCCCTGCCGAAGTCATTGCTGCTGTTATCCGTGGCACCTCTGATTTTGTGGAAAAGATGCGCGATCATGGCGTGGAGCTTCACCTCGCTGGTGGCGAAACCGCCGATGTGGGTGATATTGTGCGTACGATCGACGTTGGGTTCACGGCTTTTGCGCGGATGAAGCGCAGCGAAGTGCTCGTGCCTGCCATTCGTTCCGGCGATGTGATTGTGGGACTTGCGTCATTCGGCCAGGCCAGCTACGAAACCGGGTACAATGGTGGCATGGGGAGTAATGGCCTTACGGCTGCCCGCCACGATGTGTTGTCCAAAGTATATGCGGAGAAATATCCCGAAAGTTTTGATCCACGCTTGCCCAATGAGGTCGTGTATACCGGCAATCGACTTGTGACAGAAAAAATTTCCGTTGGAAATCAAAACATTAGTGTCGGAAAACTCATTCTATCGCCGACCAGAACCTACCTGCCGGTTTTGCAGGAAATACTCCAATTGCACCGCAAAAAGATCCATGGCCTTATACATGTTACGGGCGGCGGACAAACCAAGGTGCTGAAGTTTGTGAAAGATGTACACTTGGTGAAAGACAATCTGTTTGAGTTGCCACCCCTGTTCAAGTTGATTCAGGAAAGCAGCAAAACAGCCTGGCGCGAGATGTATCAGGTGTTTAACATGGGGCACCGGATGGAAATTTACCTGCCGGCCCGACATGCTGACACAGTGATGGCAATTGCTGAAAAATATGGCATTGAAGCCCGCGTTATTGGGCGCGTTAAACGGGCAGTCGGCGAAAAAGTGACCGTAAAAAGCCCTTATGGCAGGTTTGAATACGTGTAGAATGTGGTCAATGTGTTAATGTGCTCACATTGACCACATTACTCACATTGACCACATTATCCACATTAGCACATTGACCACATTATCAC
>JAUSMG010000039.1 GCA_030645295.1 Saprospiraceae bacterium
TGAGTTACAAGTTATGAGTTACAAGTTATGAGTTACAAGTTATGAGTTACAAGTTATGAGTTACAAGTTATGAGTTACAAGTTATGAGTTACAAGTTATGAGTTATGAGTTACAAGTTATCTATGATGGATGCCACGACGAGCATAACTTTTAACTTTTAACTCATAACTTCCAACGTTTGTTTTATCGCCTCAAAATTCGGAAGTTCTCCGGCATTTTCCAGCACTTCGGCATATTTGACCATTCCTTGTCTGTCAATGACAAATGCAGAACGCTTGGACACACCTTTCAATCCGAAGCCAAATTCCTTGTAGATCGTGTCGTATTTCTTGCTCACCACTTTGTTAAAATCCGATAGCATCGGGAAGTTGAAGCCCTGTTCAACTTTCCATTTGGCCAGAGTGTAAGGGCTGTCCACAGAGATCGCCAGGATCTGGGCCTCCAGACCTTCATATTCGGCTAGACTGTCGCGCATCATGCAAAGTTCTTTGGTACAAACACCCGTGAATGCAAAAGGGAAAAATAAAAGCAGCACATTCTTGCCGCGTTGTTCGGAGAGTTTCACAAGCGATTTGTCGCTGGCGCGGAGGGCAAAATCTGGGGCTTTGTCGCCAGGCTGAAGCATCGGTTTTATATTGACTGAATTTGATGACGGCAAAAGTAGATAACCCGCACATTGTTTTGCAAAAAACAGTCGGGTGAAATTCTTTTTGCTGCCACGGGATTTTCCTTTAGGGGTAATGGCCCACGGATCAGATGGATTTAATAGATGAAAACAGATTTGAAAATCCGTTTCTATCTATTAAATCCGTCTGATCTGTGTGCCGTTACCCCTAAAAGCGCGAAGCGCTTACCGCAGTAAAACCATCTTCCGCCACGCCATATTCACTCCGGCTTCCAATTTATAGAACAAAACGCCAGGTGAACCAAGGCGATCTTTTTCAATCGTCATTGTATGCATCCCTTGACCGTAGTCTGCCGTTTGGCGATAGCGTATTCTGCCATCGGCATCAAAAATTGAAAGCGTAGCCTGAGTGCTTTCGGGCAGATGAAACCGTATGGTAGTACTGCTACTGAATGGATTTGGTTCGTTTTGGTGGAGTGCAAAACTTTCGTTTTCAGGCGATTGTACGCCAACCAGCGTGGTGTCGCCGATGTGGAAAATGCGCTCACATTCATGGTTGTTTCCGCAGCCATCGGTGGCGAACCATTTGATTTTGTGGCGGCCATTGGGCAGTTCCGGCAAGACAAAGCCATTGGGCGATTGCTGGGTGTTCCAGCGGACAGCTGCAGTTCTATGGTTTCCTTGTACTGATTCCTGGAGGGCAAATCCCCATTTCTGATCGGTCGGTACCGGTCGGTCATCGAAGGTGGTGGGGGTTCCTCCTGCAAAATTTGGCGTATTGAAATTGTTGTATTGCACATTGTTCCAACCTAATCCATTCTGGCCAAGGCTTGTGGAATTTACCACGGTTTCTTGTTGACCGTTGGCATCCAAATCCAGGAAAAGCAGGTACTCGATGTTCACGTTATTTCCCGAACAAGCGTCGGTAACGGTGACGCTCAGGTCAACAGGTGTTTCACGCAAGTCTTGCGCGGGCAGATCAGGGTTGAAAACGTTTTGCCACAATTCGGGGTCGTTCTGCGTCGCATCTTCAAAATGTGTAGGCGGAACAGGGCAGTTGGAAATGATGGCCGGGGTGTTGTCAATAATTTTGATCAATTGTTTGTACTGATATCCATTGGCATTCGCGCTCCAGAAAGTGCAAAAGTTAGTAACTATTGGATCTGTAGGGCTAATTTTTAGAACAGTGGAAGCCCAGGGTGCAGGTGTGCCGCAAGTAGAAACAATGGGGCCGGGCAAATTGGCAGGGTTGTTTGTTATTGGGTTAGGGTTGGGATTTGGCACATAAGTTACATTAAAGAGCGGATTGTAAGTACACCAGTTTATCACGGTCCAACTGCGTTCAATCTTATAACAAGCATCGGGAATCCCGGGCCAAGCCTGATCCTCATAAGTAACCGCCAGCAACTCGCAATCTTCCCCAAAAAACGTTGGCTCGCCATAAATCCCCGTTCCATTGCAATCCGTCGTCACGATCACATCATCCGGGAACTTGATGAAATAATCCTGCAAATGATTCACCACCACACGCTGGCTGCATTGGCTCAAATTTCCACAATCGTCTACCGCATTGAAAGTACGGACGACGGTCCCTTTGCTGCAAATGGTGTCAAACTGAGCGTAATTGGCCGATTTGTCCGAATCTTGAACCAGACAGCCGCCCGAAAAAGTCGGTTCGCCATAACTCAAAAGACTCGGGTCAAATTGCTCGCAGGAAACGACCACATCGGTTGGCGGGATACAAACAAAAGGGCTTGGCACTACAGAAAATACGTGCTCGCATTCGCGCTCGCTGCCGCAACCATCTTGTGCGAACCATTTGATTTTGTGCGTCCCCACGGGCAATTCCGGCATCACAAAGGTGTTGGGTGATGCAGCGGTGTTCCAACGAAGGTTTGCTATTCTGGAGGTTCCAACCGTGTTTTCCTGAATCGCAAACCGCCACTTTTGGTTTTGCGCCACCGGGCGGTTATCAAACGAAACAGGCGTTCCACCGATGTAGTTGGGGGCTTGTAGATTGTTGAAAAAAATCGTGTCAGCAGGGGGCGGGTTCATCGAATTCACTACAGATTCCATAGTACCGTCTCCATCCAAATCCAGAAAAAGTAGATATCGGATATTGACACTTCCGCCATAACAGGCATCGGTGGCTTCAATGGAAAGGTCTATCTGCCTTTCAGCTAAATTCTGAGCGGGAAGTATGGGGTTGAAAACGTTGTTCCAGTAGAAGGGGTGGTTTTCTGTTGGATCGAGGAATGTTGTAACGCCTGGAGGGCAATTAACGAAGGTTGGTGCGGTAAGGTCTGCAATCTTGATGCGTTGCTTGAATATGTAGCCATTGGCGTTTGCACTCCAAAATGAACAAAAATTCGTGGCCAATGTGTCGTTGGGATTTATTTTTGAAAGGGTGGGCGCCCAGGGTATAGGTGTGCTGCAAGCTGAAACGATGGGGCCTGGCGCATTCAAGGGGTTGTGGTACTGCGTGGACACAAGGCTAGGGTTAGGCACATATGTTAAGGGCAGTCCAGGCACATAGGTACACCAATTGATCACCGTCCAGTTTCGCTCGATTTGAAAACAGGCGTCGGGCCAGATAAATCCAAATATTTCATCTTCGTAGGATACCCCCATCAGTTCGCAATCCTCCCCAAAGAACTCTGGGCGGCCATAAACGCCCGTCGAATTGCAAGTCGTCACCAGGGTGTCGTCAGGAAATTTGATAAAATAATTTTGTGCATAGTTGACAATGACGCGCTGACTACAAGAACTTGAATTGCCGCTGCAATCAAAGGCTTGGAAATTCCGCGTAATGGTACCACGATTGCAAAGGGTGTCGAACAAGCTGTAATTCGCCGATACATTAATGGTGTCCATACAACAGTTGTCCAGCTTTTCCGGTGTACCATAGCTCAGCATACCTGGATCGAACTGTTCGCACGAAACCATTATCTGAGCGGGCGGGGTACACACCGGTTTTATCTTGTCTTCTACCGTCACTTCAATGAAGCACTGGTTGTAAAGCGGTACACCATTTAGGCCAACAGATATATTGCCGTTATTATCCAATTGGTAAACGGCGAGTACCAGCTGCTGCGTCGTTCCAGCCTCTGCGCAATAGAATTTTATAGCATTCTGCTCCGAAATCGCCCTTTCATACTCACTCGGATAATCGGGAAAAGGATCATTGCAGGGTGGCTGACCGTTTACAGCATTGAGTGTTTGTATAAAATTTGAATACGGCGTCAAACGGCGGATCGTCAAAAGTGTATTGCTGCATTGGTCAAAAGAACCGTTATCAAAAACACTGGCATCCAACCATGCCACACTTGCAAACTCATTGGGACTGTTGGGCAAATAGCAGTCGCCCAGATCATCTGTGTCGTTGATGGTTACCGTAAGTCCTTGATGGCAAACCGCCACTGGTGCGGTGTAATCTTTCACCGTAACCGTAAAAGTGCAGGCGGCCGTGTTGCTATCCAGGTCTGTCACCAGGAATTCATTTAAAGTAATTCCGATCGGGAAATCCGAGCCGGGAGGCAGTCCTGCAGTTTGTACCAATGTCCAGTCCGGCTGATCGTCGTTGGCCGTCACGCCATAGGAGTGGTTTGCCGAGCATAAATTCGGATCTGTGCCCAGCGTCATATTGGGGGGGCAACTGATGGTGGGTAAGGAATCAATAATGAAGTGATGAAGTGATGAGTGATAAAGTGATGAATGATGAGTGTTAAATGATGAATGATGAATGATACCCGCCTCCGCTTTGGCTATGTCGGGTAAAAATGATGAATGGGGGGCGGCATAGATTGTTTTTAAACCAGCCAAAAACAGAAGGAGGAAGATTGGGCGCATGAGATTAAGGTTTGAGTTTTTGAAATGGATATGCTAAATGGTTGAAACTTTCGGGAAGTTCCAGGCAGATTAAGCGCAACAAGATGGGGCGTTTTTTCCTGCCGTTTTGTGGGATTAAACGATATGTCGCCGATTGTTCAAAACAACAGGTCATACCCTTGCTAAATGGTTTTATTTATTTTGAATCTGACTACTTCGACAATCTCGAACAACGCCGTATCTTTGTTTGAGGCAAATCTTACCACACAACACAATCCTTATGCACCTACGTTTACTCGCGCTATTCTGTTTTTCGCTGTTCACTATTTCAGCATCTGCTCAAAAATACTTCGACATGATCGAGGCGGGTACTTTCACCCTTAAGGAAATCCAAAAAGAAGCCGAGGCTTATTTCGATATCGTCGGACGCGAGCGCGGCAGCGGCCACAAACAATACAAGCGCTGGGAATATGTCGCTTCGATGGAATTGGACGGCGCGGGGGTCAAAATCCCCAACTTTGACCTGGCCAAGCGTGCCCGGGACTACCGTCTGACTGAATCCAGTGGATTTGCGGGCGATTGGAAGCAACTCGGCCCCACCTATTGGAATGCTACCTCTGGATGGAATCCCGGCATTGGACGCGTCACTTCCATCGGTATTGACCTGGGCAACACGAACCATCTCATTATAGGCAGCCCTACCGGCGGTGTATGGAAGACCCTTAATGGTGGGAATACCTGGGCGCCGCTCACGGACGACTACAGCACTGTGGATGTCTATTCCCTTGAAATCTCTCCTTATGATAGCAACCACTATTTGTGGGGCGGCACTTCGGGCAAAATCTTTCGCTCCAACGATGGTGGTGCAAGCTGGGCCTCCACAGGCAACGTTTCAGGCAATGGACGGGTGAGCCGCATACAATTCCACCCGACCGACTCCAGCGTGGTTTATGCTGTGTCGGAGTCCAATGGCCTGTTTCGTTCAGCCAATGGCGGCAGTACCTGGACTGCTGTGGCGGATGTCAGCGGGGTGGTAGGTTATGATGTGGAGTTTAAACCTGGCGATCCGAATACCCTGTACTTCTCCGGCAGATCAGTCTACCGCTCGGTCAATGGGGGCATCTCATTTACCGAGATCACCGGTTTTGGCACTGCCAACAACAACTACAAAATGATGGGTGTGTCGCCGGCTGATCCAAACATCGTGTATGTGCTGGAATCCAATGGCGGCAAGTTTGGCGCTTTTTATAAATCGATCGATAGCGGGGCTTCGTTCACCAAACTCATTGACGGCAGCGAGATCAACTTTTTCGGGTACAGTGCCACCGGCGAAGACGAGAAGGGCCAGGCCCCACGCGACATGGATGTGGCGGTCAACCTATTCAATGCGGAGGAGGTTCATATTGCAGGCATACATACCTGGAAATCTATCAATGGTGGCGTGTCGTTTGAACTTACCTCGCATTGGATGCCCAATACAGCAGCTTCGCTGGGTGTGGGCTACAACCATGCGGACATTGACATCCTGAAATTCGTCGGAAACACCCTGTATGTCGGTTCCGACGGCGGCATCTACATCAGTACTGACGGAGCTGAAAGCTTCATAGACCGCTCCACAGGGCTTGGTATTCGCGAATTTTACAAAATTGGCGTATCCAGAACGAATCCCAACGTAGTGTCCGGAGGTTCGCAGGACAACGGCACCAGCGTTATGCGCGGCGCCAACCGAGCGTGGGTGGATTGGCTCGGCGCCGATGGCATGGAGACCTTTGTAGACTGGAACAACGCCAACAACCTTTATGGCACTTCTCAGTACGGGTCTATGTATCGCTCCACCAATCAGGGGAATAGCCGGAGCTCCATTTCCAAGCCAGAGGAGGATGTAGACGGCGCCTGGGTAACCCCCTTCGAGCAGGATCCTTTAGTGGCCAATACCATCTATGTTGCCTTTGAAGACGTTTGGAAAACCAGTAATAATGGGAGCACCTGGACGAAAATATCCGACTTTGCCGACGGGAATATGAACCAAATGAAACTTGCCCCTTCTGACAACCAACGTATTTATGTTTCACGGGGTTCGTCATTATTTACCACGGCCAATGGCGGCGGCGACTGGACCACCACTGAAAAGACTTGGGGCACCAGCACCATCAACTATATTAGCGTACACCCGCAAAACCCGGAGCGATTGCTGATTGTAACATCCTCTGCTGTGTACCATTCCCTTGATGCGGGCGGAATCTGGACCAGCATTAGCGCGGGCCTGCCCTCGGGCTCCAAATATTGCGCAACCTGGGAAAATACCGGCAAAAACGGCATCTACGTTGGCGGGTTTGGCTTTGTATCGTACACCAACGACGACCTCGGCGGACAATGGGTAGGCTTTTTCGAAGGACTACCCAATGTGCGCGTTTATGAACTGGAAATCAATTATATATCGAACAGCATTTTTGCCGGCACTTATGGCCGGGGTTTGTGGGAATCGCCCTTATACCGACCTCTGCTACCCGTGGCAGCCTTCACTGCCGACCAGCGCCAAGGTTGTCAAGCATTGTCGGTCAACTTTACAGACCGGTCCATTAACAGCCCGACTGCATGGGAGTGGACCTTCGAGGGCGGTACGCCTCCTACTTCTACGCTCCAAAATCCGACCGTGACGTTCAGCGGAAGTGGTACATATACGGTCCAATTGAAAACCATCAACGCTTCCGGTGATACTACACTTGTAGCGGCCAATTATATCACCTTGGTTGACGCGTCCCCGCCTACTGTAGCCGACGTGGAGCGTTGCGACCCGGGAGCGCTAATCTTTGAAACTACAGGGCAGTCAGGAGAGCAGATAAATTGGTACGCCGCTGCGTCAGACACTCTACCGCTGTTCACAGGTGATGTATTCACGACAAACCTTGCACAATCCACCACCTTCTACACCGCTGCCAGTACGAATTATTTAACTACACAGCGCGTAGGACCCGCCTCCAATAACATCGGAAATGGCAGTTACCAAGCCGGGACATTTTTCCTGATCCTGGATTCTGCAAAGCCTTTTCACCTGAAATCCGCGACCGTATACGCAGCCGGGGCCGACAACCGAACGTTCCAATTGCGGGATGCCAGTGGAACTGTGTTGCTTGAAAAAACAGTCTTTGTAAATGATGGTGAAAACCGCATCGCCTTGGAAATAGATATTCCTCAAGGCATCGGCCTTCAATTAGGTTGCATCAGCCCTGCCAACTTGTTTCGAAATACTTCTGGTATATCGTATCCCTATTCTATCCCTGGAGTGATGCAGATCAAGTCCTCCAGTGCTGGATTGGGCAATTATTTTTATTTATACAACATAGAGGTGGAAAGCGCAGTGCAATGCGAAAGCAGCCGGGTGGCCGTGACTGGAATCGTGAATACTGCGCCAGCTGCTCCCGTCCTGGCTGCGTCGGGCCCGACAGTGCTTTGTCCTGGAGCGTCACTGTTGATCGCAGCCGACAATGTATGCTCAGGCTGCACCGTGAATTGGTCCGATGGCGAGGTTGGACCAAGCATTACTGTTTCCAATCCGGGGATCTATACGGCTACTGTTAGCGATCCTGTCAACAATAAATGTGGCGATAGCCCGGCATCTAATTCCATCTCTGTGACCGTGAAAACCGTCCCCGATGTGCCTACCGTTACTGCATCCGGCTCCACCATGCTATGCCCCGGAGAATCGGTTATCCTTACCGTGGATAATGTGTGTTCCGATTGCACCGTGAATTGGTCCAATGGCGAGACTGGACCAAGTATCACGGTCGCTCGGTTTGCCCCCTTTATTTGGTACACGGCTACTCTAGGCAATACCTGTGGTAACAGCTCTGCCTCCAGCCCCATTGAAGTCATAACGGAATTCCTGCCCGCAACGCCTATCATTGGCCCTTCCGATTCGATCGCACTCTGTCCGGGTGGATCGATTGAGTTGATGGTCCAAAATGATATCTGTTTTGGCTGTCCCATAAACTGGTCGAACGGCGAAACCGGAGGGAGTATTACGGTCACTACAGCAGGGATCTACACTGCTACTACTGTTAACCTTGACAATCTCTGCGGCGATAGCCCGGCCTCCAATGCCGTCATTGTGACCATGTATCCTGCTTTCATGCCAACGGTGCAGGTCAACAACCTATGTGACTTGACAGCACCCATCGGCAGTGAATACCAATGGTTTCTGAATGGAGTATTAATTCCAGAGGCCATCGGGCAGTTCTGGTCAGCAGAAGTTGCGGGTAATTACGTGGTAACGATGAAAGACCCAACGGGTTGTGTTGTTACATCTGAGCCAGTTTTTGCCGAGGCTTGTATGAGCAGCATCACCAATTTGGGCGGCAATTTATCCGTGCGGGTTTATCCAAATCCGGCACAGGATCGGATTTCCCTGGACATTCAAGTGGCACAGACCATGAATGCGAAACTTGACCTGTATGCCGCAGATGGAAGGTATTTGGGCCGCTTGTTCCATGACGAGATTTTACCAGGTGGACAGATATTGGACATCAAGTTGCCGGGCTTGCCATCGGGCGTGTACCAATATCGATTGGCCACTGAAATGGGCAGTCTGAATGGCAATTTGGTGGTACAGCGGCGATAAATGGTTTTGGAAGGTGTCATCTTTTGAGGAACAAAAAAGGTGACACCTCCCAAAACTATTATTTTTAAAACAAAAGATTTTAAATTCAGGGCAATAAAATTGCCCCGCTGCACTATTTTCGCCCCCAATATCAAAATATCCCCGTAACTTAAAACTCCAATTCAAAACATTCCCATTCCTTCGGCTCCATCTTTTTCAAGAGTTTGGTGGGAAATAGTCCAACGTCTAACGTCCAACAATCCAAAGTCCAACCAGTGCTGAAACGCCTACACATCCGCAATTACGCGCTCATAGACGAACTTGAAATCAACTTTTCCGAGCGACTCACCATCATTACCGGCGAAACCGGGGCAGGAAAATCCATCCTGCTTGGGGCCCTCGGTCTTATCATGGGCGAACGCGCTGATACCAAAGTCTTCTACAACGATGCCGAAAAATGTGTGGTCGAAGCCTATTTCGATGTGTCGGAATATGATTTGCGCGAATTTTTTGAAGAACACGAACTGGACTACGATCCGGAAGTGGTCATCCGACGTGAACTCTCGCCCACCGGTAAAAGTCGCGCGTTCGTAAACGATACGCCCGCCAACAATCAGGTGCTCCAACGGCTGACGGAGAACCTCATCGACCTCCACCAACAGTTTGACACCCTGGACATCCACAATGTCAATTTTCAGCTGCGGATGATCGATGCATTGGCAGACAATGGCTTGATGATCAAGGAATACCAGCAAGGCTACCGCCAGTACGCCGCCGACAAAAAACGCCTGGCTGAGCTTATTTACCGGAGCCAAAGCGGTGCGAAAGAGATGGAATTCCTACGCTTTCAGCTCGAAGAACTTCGGTCCGCCGAACTCATGGACGGCGAACAGGAATCCCTTGAAGGCGAACTCGCCCAGCTGAGCAATGCCGAAGACATCAAGCGGAATTATGGTGCGGCTTACAGCCACCTTTCCGAGAGTGAAATGAACCTTGTGGGACAGCTTCAGGAACTCGCCCGCAGCATCGCACCCACCCGAAAGCTTTCGCCACAACTTTCCGCGCTGAGCGAACGGATGGAGGCGGCAATCATTGATCTGCAAGACCTAGCGAAGGACTTCGAGCGCATTGCCGAAAGCACCGAACATGACCCACAGCGCATCGCCGAAGCACAGGAACGGCTGAATGTGCTGTACAAACTACAGAAAAAACACGGCGTATCCGGGGTGCCCGAACTTCTCCAGATCCAGTCAGACCTGGAACAACAAACCGCGGGCTACACCAACCTCGACAGCGAGATCGCAAAACTCGAGCAGGCCATCGCCACCCAGGAAAAAGTCTTGCGGGCCAGTGCGGCTACACTCAGCAAGCGCCGCCGTGCTGTGCCGGCTAAATTCGAGGAAAAAGTACAGGCCATGCTCACCCAACTTTCAATGCCACATGCCCGGCTAAAAGTGAACATTGAGGACACCCCGGCACTCACGCCTACAGGCCTTGATGACGTGCAGTTCCTGTTCGCTACCAACATCGGCGCACGGTATTTACCCATCAAAGACGTGGCTTCCGGCGGTGAACTCTCCCGCCTTACGCTCTGCACCAAAAGCCTTGTTGCAGACGCCATCCCCCTTCCAACGCTTATTTTTGATGAAATAGACTCCGGCATCAGCGGAGACGTGTCGCTCAAAATGGGTGTGATCCTCAAGGAGTTGAGTGCCCGCCACCAGGTCATCAGCATTACCCACACCCCGCAAATTGCAGCCCGTGCGGATGCGCACTATTTCGTGTACAAAAAGGTGGAAGGACAACGCACGGTCACCAATGTGCGGATGCTTGCACCCGATGAGCGGGTGCGGTCTATTGCGGTAATGTTGAGTGGGAATCCGCCAAGTGAGGCGGCGATTGCGACGGCGAGGGAGTTGGTGGAGGGTTAGTTTTTCTATAACTTTGTTCAAAATTGGGACTATGCAAACAATTAATACAGCGCCCCCGCTCAATGACGTCCAGCTCATGTTGCTGCGTTTATTTAGCCGCGACATGAGCAAGAATGAATTAGATGCAATCCGGGCAATGCTTTTGGATTATTACGATCAGGCGCTTCAGGAGGAAGTTCAGAAGGTGATTAAGGAGAAGAAGATTGAGCGGAAAGATTTTGAAGAAAAACTCAATCAACAACAGCGCAGCAGGTGAAAGTTGTCATCGACACGAACTGCCTTATAGCATCAATCCCGCGCCAAAACCCTGAGTATTGGCTCTATGAATCCTTTCTTGCAGAGAAATTCGATTGGGTAGTAAGCAACGAGATTTTGCACGAATAATGAAGAGCAACTCTCCGATTTTTACTCTCCTCGTACGGCTGACCTAGTGCTGAAAATTCTCACCACAGCGTCCAACGTGATTTTTGCCGAGCCATATTTTCGCTGGAATTTAATTTCTAGTGACCCTGACGATAACAAATTTGCTGATCTGACAATATCCGCCAACGCAAATCACCTGGTCACGCAAGACAGGGATTTCAATGTGCTTAAAACGCTTGGGTTTCCTTTCGTTTCAGTAGTGAAGCTTGAGGAGTTTAGGATTATTTTGAAATGGTGAATCCCATATGTGCACCGTCACTTACCTTCCAAGGCCCTCCGGCTTTATCCTCACCCACAACCGAGACGAAGCGCCGTCCCGATCCTCTCCAACCATTGTCCAGGAAAAAACACCCGGCGGCGAAACCCTGCTATTCCCCAGGGACAGTTTGGCGGGCGGCACCTGGATCGCCACTTCCCGTCGGGGACGAACGGCATGTTTGCTCAACGGCGCTTTTACTTTGCACAAACGGGTATTGCCGTACCGCAGCAGCAGGGGACTGATCCTGCTTGATTTTTTTGATTGGGAAAACCCGGATACTTTTTTCCAAAAATATGATTTTGAGGGCATTGAGCCCTTTACCATGTTGTGCTTTGAGCAAGGTCAACTTCCCGAAAGTTTAAAACTTTCGGGAAGTTCATTAAACAGGATATATCAATTTCGTTGGGATGGCCAGCAGCGATATCTGGAGAACCTGCCCGTGGATCAAGCCCATTTCTGGTGTTCCGCCACCCTATATCCACCGGAAATGCAAGTCCGGCGCGAGCAGGTTTTCAGGGAATGGCTTACCAATTATTCTCCAATTTTACCCGCTGTAGCCTCGGCGAAGGAGAACACCATTTCCCCAATCACCAGTCATCAATCCATCTTAGCCCTCCACCGCAACGGAAGAATCGGCGATCCTGAAAATGATTACGTAATGATCCGTACTGGAAAAGTGCAGACGGTCAGTATTACCCAGATCATCGTGGATGAAAAAAACGCCCGCATGCGCTACTTCGATTTAGTGGGCGGAAAAAGAAGCGAACGGCGGCTGAACAGCAGCCAACGGGCGGCAATTACTGTGAACAGGTAGTTATGTTTGGAGCATATTGTGTGCCGTACGTTAAATCATTGCAAACTATCCAAAGAAAATTTTGTTTAAAAATTTAAGGTATCCTACCTTGCAGACGATTTCCGAAACCTGATTGTACACCCAACCATTTTTTATCGAGCCACTTCTTTACTAATTAGCTTTTGCGACGGTCTCAGATGCGGCATTAATCTTATCCATGAACATGAAACAACCCTTACTCTTGTTTTTTTTCCTGCTTGCCGCCCTCTCGCTTCGTGCCCAAAATGCCTCCCGACCTGAACTTTCTGTTTTCCCCAACCCCACCACTGAAAATATTGCTGTGCAAGATAATGCAGATGCCATCGGTCAAATCCTTGTATTCAATCTGTTGGGTAAAAAAATGAAGGTGTTTGAAGCCTCTAAAGGTGAGCACTATTATGTGGGCGATCTTACCAAAGGTGTTTATCTCGTGCAATTGGTGGGCCGCAACAAGCAGATCATGAAAACGCAAAAAATTGAAAAGCGATAAAGAATAAGATACCTAAGATTACTCTCCGTAAAGCGGCTCTTGGCGAATCTCCAGGAGCCGTTTTATTTTTGAAAATATTGCAAAATAAAGTTC
>JAUSMG010000042.1 GCA_030645295.1 Saprospiraceae bacterium
CCATTGTGGAGGTTTTCCCGCAGGCACAGGTGAATGCGCATTTCGTGGCAAAAGCTACCGATGGCATTGCGCCACCGAGTGCTGTGCCGCAGATCAAACACATCATCGCCGTCGCCAGCGGTAAAGGTGGCGTAGGAAAAAGCACCGTGGCGGTCAATCTCGCCCTGGGATTAAAACAACTGGGCGCCAGAGTCGGTCTGCTCGATGCAGATGTGTACGGCCCGAGTATCCCGACCATGCTTGGCCTTGTGGGTGAACGCCCCAAAGTGCGTGACGTGACGGGCGTACCAAGAATGATTCCGCTCGAAGGACACGGCATTCCATGCATCAGCATCGGTTTCATTATTGAACCGGAGCAAGCGGTAGTATTACGTGGACCGCGCCTGGCAGCCATCATCAAGCAATTTGTCAGCGAAGTGCTCTGGCCGGAACTTGATTTTCTCATTGTCGACCTTCCTCCTGGTACCGGCGATGTTCAACTCACGCTGGTACAGACCGTTCCGGTAACCGGCGCAGTGATTGTCACTACCCCACAAGATGTAGCCCTGGCGGATGCTATCAAGGCGGTGAATATGTTTTTACTCCCCTCTATTGATGTTCCAATTCTCGGTGTAGTTGAAAACATGTCCTGGTTCACACCGGTGGAACTCCCTGATAATAAGTACTTTATCTTCGGACAAGGCGGCGGAAAAAAATTGGCGCGGGAAAGCAATTCTGTGCTGCTCGGACAAATCCCACTGGTGCAAAGCGTTCGTGAGGGAGGGGATGCGGGTTTGCCTGCCTTACTTCAAAAAGACAGTCCAGTGGTAGCGGAGGCATTTTTGGATGTGGCGAAAAACGTATTGCGGCAGATAGGGGCGTTGGTGGGTTAAACTTCAGATTATGACAACACTCTTTCTCGACCGCGACGGCGTCATCAACCACCGCATCCCCGGTGATTATGTAAAAACGCCCAATGAACTCCAGCCCATCGAAGGCCTCGGAGAAGCCATGCACCTGCTCAGCGAAAAATTCGGACGGATCTTCGTGGTCACAAATCAGGCAGGAATTGGTAAAGGCTTGATGACGGCGCTCGATCTTCACGCGGTACACCATAAACTACAGCAAATTGTTGCAGATGCCGGCGGTCGTATAGACCGAGTCTATCATTGTCCCCACCGCGCGGATGCAGGCTGTACCTGCCGAAAACCGGGCACGGGCATGGCGTGGCTGGCCCTGGCGGATTTTCCCGATATAGATTTCGAAGATGCCTGGATGGTGGGGGATTCTGTTTCTGACATGGAATTTGCGCAGAAACTTGGCATCCGATCGGTACTCATTCGTGGAAAAATTGAAGATGTGGCAGCGCTTTCCAGCTTGAAAATTGATTATCAATTTGACTCGCTGCTGGAGTTTGCCCGATGGATTTCTTGTTAAATTTTTTAACAATGGAAATACAGATTCCTTGCCTCCCGTTTATACCTTGAATGCTCACCGATTACAATTTACCAAGGTAACATTTTACTGAAAATCAACGTATTATAAATAGGTTCCGTGTACAACGGAGCCCTGTTATTCTCATCCTTTTTTTCATTACTAAACATTTCCGACATGACAAAACTGTTGTCAACTCGGGCAGCCCGGCTATTGGGTTGTCTCGGCGGAGCCATGCTCCATTTGTTTTCGCGGGAACACGATATGTGGTCCTATTAAGTGGTATCACGCAAGGCCGCAACGACACAACGTTTTAGGATTTCCCGGAGATTGATACCGTTGTGACGTTGTGGCGTTGTGTGAGATTTGAGCAAATATACCGCTACCCCACCCTAACCCTCGGATCCAGCCATGCATAGAGGAGATCAGCAA
>JAUSMG010000045.1 GCA_030645295.1 Saprospiraceae bacterium
CGTTTTGTAAAAAACGGGCGCAAAAGTAGTAAAAGCCCTTTTCTTATGCAAATCTGTTTCCAAATTTAATTTTGGAATGAAACAAATCTTTTCAGCCCCAACGAAAACCTACCTTTGCATGCTCACTTCATCACCCCATCACTTCATCATTTCATTAATTATGGAATCTATCCGTCAAAAACAAGTTGGCGAACTTATTCGTCGCTTTTTCGGCATGATACTCACCGAAGAAGGCAGTAATATATATGGCCGTGGCAAACTCGTCACCGTTACCGATGTGAAAATGACCCCGGATCTCCTGGTGGCCAAAATCTACATCAGCGTATACGGAACAGAGGACAAGCCCGAGGTCATTCTTCAACTCGAAGACTCCCACAACGTACTTCGCCAGGCCCTTGCTGGTAAGATCGGCAAGCAAATGCGCCGTATGCCCGACATTGAGTTTTTCCTCGATGACACGGTGGACGAGATGTTCCGCGTGGATGATCTGCTCAACCGGGTGAACGAGGCAGACAAACGTAAACATTGATACAATTGATTCGATTGATTCGATTGGGGGATTGATTCGATTGGGTACTTGGGCAAAATTTCGGGCAAAGTTGGGACAGTAGCCCACCCCTTTATTTAACGAACCCATCCCCCAATCGAACCAATCCCCCAATCGAATCAATCGAACCAATCCCTCAATCGAATCAATCATCATGAGCATCCTCGACATCGCCCGCCGAACCATCCGCCTCGAAGCAGAAGCCTTGCTTGCACTGGCCGAAAGCCTGGATGACAGTACTGATTTTCAACGACTTGTGGAAGATGTAGCTGCCGCGCCCACCTGTCGGCTGGTGATCACAGGCATAGGCAAGAGCGCTATTGTGGCCCAAAAAATTGCGGCGACCCTCAATTCTACCGGAACCCCGGCATTGTTCCTTCATGCCGCCGATGCGATACACGGCGACCTTGGAATGGTGCAGCCCGCCGATTTCGTGCTTTGTCTTTCAAAAAGCGGCGAAACGCCAGAAATCAAGGTGCTGGCTCCCTTGGTGAAGAATTTTGGCAATCCACTGGTAGCCATCACCGCCAACCAGAAAAGCAGCCTTGCCCGCCAGGCCGACTACCTGCTGTATACTCCGATCGAACAGGAAGCGGATCCTAATAACCTTGCTCCTACCAGCAGCACTACTTCTCAAATGGCCTTGGGTGACGCGCTGGCAGTGGCGCTGCTTTCGAGAAAAGGTTTTGGTTCTCAAGACTTTGCAAAATTTCATCCGGGTGGAGCGCTGGGCAAACAACTTTACCTGCGTGTCCAGGATTTGTACCCGATGCACGAACGGCCTGTGGTTGGTCCGGATGCAACCCTTCCCGAAGTGATTTTGGAAATCAGTTCCAAACGGCTTGGCGCAACCGCGGTTATCAGCCCGGAAGATAAATTATTGGGGGTCATCACGGATGGCGATCTGCGCCGGATGCTTCAACGTGGTGGCGATTTTAATGCAGTATGTGCCCGGGATATCCTCAGCCCCGCGCCCAAGTCCGTCAGCCCCGACACTCTTGCCGTGAATGCGCTCGCTCTGATGCGCCAGCACTCCATTTCTCAACTTTTAGTGGTGGACAATGGGCATTTTTTGGGGATAGTACATTTGCACGATTTGCTGCGCGAGGGATTGGTATAATTGCGATTTACGATTTTTTACCCGCCGTAGTCCCGAATGCTCGGGACGAAGGAGGGACGATTTACGATTGTTTTGATTTGAGGCAGATCATAAAATGGTCCGCCGCAAAGGCCAACCACTGCGGTGCGAGTTTCTTTTCCAAAAAATTTAGAACTCCCAGCAAGCGCATGTGTTTTTCAAAAAACGGATTCAGGTAAGAAGGTGGCAACCAGAGTCCAATGGGTTTAAATCTTGGCTTAAAACCATTGAAATTCAATATTTTATAAAATTCAGAGGGCGAATAATACCAGGTTGAAACTGTAGTGAGCGCGTCCAACTGTGCGTCCAACGGTTTTCTGCTAAATCTTCGAAAAGCCTCGCGGGGCTTCATTTTTAATAGAAAATACAAGGTTTCCCACCAACAAAAACGGCTCATGACGACGGCGACGAATTTACCCCCGGGCTTAAGTTTTTGAGCAAGAATAGGACCCAATTGTCTCAGTTCTGGTGGCGAAACACAATTCAATCCACCAAAATTGGAAAAGATCAGGTCGAAATTGCCTTCGGGTATTTTTTCGATTTCAGCAAAAGAACAGACCCGTACCATTGCGTTTTCGCTCAGACCTGCCTGCGCTATTTTGGCCTTTGCTACAGCAACCATTTCGGGGGAGACATCGGTGGCCAATACCTGAAAACCTTGTTTTGCAAACCAAATGGCATCTTCACCTGTGCCGCAGTTGAGTTCCAATACTGTACCGGCGGCTTTAGCCGCAGGAGCACTCGCGATGGTCCTGAAGCTAAAGCCGCCGGTACAGTACCAGACTCGCGCTCGCAGCAAACGTCCTACTGTCGTATGACTGAATGCCGCATCGTAATCGTGGGCGATGGCGTCAAATTCTGGCAGCATGGAGATTGAGCTTTTCAAGCCGCCGAAGTCGCCAGGCGTCCAACCCGGCTGCTGGAGCGAAATAAAAAGCCCGGACAGCCCGGCGCAGGTTCGCTTTTTTCCCGGACAGGATTTTTCGCCACTCGGTTCGGCCTTGTTGTAGCCGGAATCGTTTGTGGACAAGGCGATGGAGTCGGCGGTAATAGGCAGGTAAAAATGTGGCCGGGTACATCATGGCCAGGTCGTCGGAAACCTCCCAGTTTTGTTTTTCGCCAAGAAGCGCGCGCACTTTTTCATGAAATCCGGTGCCGGGCAATGGGTAGGAAACCGAGATACCGATATCGTCTGGTTGAAGTGCTTCCACCATGCGCAAAGTGGCTTCAATGTCTTCTTTCGTTTCGCCAAGGAAGCCGAACTGCAAAAAGAAGCACACTTCTATTCCTTTCATTTTCAGCAGTTTAGTAGTCGATTCGATCTCTTCCACCTTCGTGCCTTTGTCCATGGCGTCGAGAATCTTTTGCGAACCACTTTCTGCACCCACCCAGACTTGACGAAGGCCCGAAGCCACCAGCGCGTCAATGGTATCTTCTTTCAGCAGTAAATCCACGCGACTCTGGATCTTGTATTGGAAAACCAGGTTTTTCTCCTGCACGATATCCCGGAAACCTTGCACCCAGGCAGGTTTTAGTCCAAAAATATCGTCTGACATCCAGAAATGGCGAACATCGTAGCGCCCGATCAACATTTCGATTTCAGCGGCCACGCGCTCCGGGCTGCGGGAGTTGTAACGATTGCCGTAGATCGGTTTTGCACACCAGTTGCATTTGTAGGGACAGCCGCGGGTGGTGGCCAGGTTTAAAGAAAAATAGCCGTGGTGTTGTAGCCAGATTTTGCGGTAGGATTCCATGTCGACCAGATCCCAGGCAGGGTCGGGTAGTGCGTCGAGATCGGTAAGTACCGGGCGCGGATTTGTTTTGGTGATTTGGTGATTGGGTGATTCAGGTATGTTCCAGCGCTGACGATAGGCTATTCCTGCAATGGACATTAAGTTTATTTGCTCGGTGTTGTCTAATGTCCCTTGTCCAACGTCCAACGTCCAACGTCCAACATTCAACGTCCCTTGTCCAACGTCCAACGTCCCCTGTCCAACGTCCAACGTCCCTTGTCCAGCATCCAACGTCGCAATGAGCTCCCGAAGCGTTCCCTCACCCTCTCCAAGTATTACAAAATCAACCCCTTGCTGAAGATATTCCACATAATGATCTGTGCTGTCGCTGCTGTTTGCGATGACGATGCAGCCGGCGGCTTTGCCCAAACGTGCCATCTCATAGGCCGCCTCCCGCATGCGGGTGAGGCACATTTTGGTGAGGTAGTTGAAGCCATCGTCGTAAATGACCAGGTAGCGTGGGCGTACTTTTTCTAAAACCGGGAGCAGTTCAGTTGCACTGTGTTTCAACGCGGTATCAAACAGCGAGACCTCGTAACCGCACTCGCGCATCAGCGCCGCCGCACAGAGCGTACCGTAGGGCGGGTAAGGCTGCGCGTTTTTCCACTGCTTCGGGTCGAAGCGGTAGAAGTAAGAGTGGGTGAAGAGGATGTGGGACATGAGTAAAGCGATGAGTGGCAAATGTCCTGCTAAGAGAAGAGAATTAGGATGTAATTTACAATCAAAACTATTTGTTTTATTATTCGCTTTTATCTATTTTTGCATCGAATAAAATCCTAACGACAAAATGATACAGTTATGGCTAAACAATTACAAAACAGCACGCCTATTTTCGAACAAATCAAGCGCCTCGACGAAAACGGCAACGAATACTGGTCGGCCCGCGATCTCGGCAAGGTACTGGAATACTTGGAGTACCGAAATTTTCAGCCTGCCATTGAACGCGCCAAAGAAGCGTGCCAAAATAGCGGACATCAGCGCTCTGATCATTTCGTTGATATGCACGAAATGATCGAAATCGGCAAAGGAGGTAAAAGATCAGTAGAAAGCATCAAACTCTCCCGTTACGCATGCTACCTCATCGTCCAAAATGCCGACCCAGGCAAAGAAGTCGTTGCTCTTGGCCAGACCTACTTCGCTGTCCAGACCCGTTTGCAGGAAATCCGGCAAATGGACGAGTACAACCGTTTGGATTCCGAAGACGAAAAGCGCCTCTTCCTTCGCAACGAACTTCGACGACACAATAGCCAACTTGCTGAGGCCGCCAAAGATGCAGGGGTTATAGATCCCGTTGATTACGCTGTTTTTCAAAACTTTGGCTATCAAGGTCTCTACGGAGGCTTAGATGCCAGAGCCATACACCACAAGAAGAACTTGAAAAAAAGCCAGCACATCCTAGACCACATGGGGAGCACCGAATTGGCCGCTAACCTTTTCCGCGCTACCCAAACGGAAGAAAAACTCCGTCGTGAAAATATTAAGGGCAAGCCTAAAGCCAATCAGACGCACTATGAAGTTGGTAGAAAAGTGCGCCAGACGATTAAAGAACTTGGTGGTACAATGCCGGAAGATCTACCTACGGAGGATAGTATTAAAAAATTGGAGGGTGGAGAGAAGAAAGAGAATAGGAAAAAAAAATAGTTCCAAACACCCCCTTGACATACCCTCAGCCACCAAACGCGACCCTCACAACCTCCTCCTGTTCCTTCTCATGTGCTTTCGGGAATCCCGTAGCCGGCGATGCGGCTGCAGGACGACCGACGTATTTCCAGCCGTATTCAGGATGACTGACCGCGATATGACTCCAGGCGCCCATGTTTCGGGGCTCTTCCTGAACCCAGATGAGTTCTGCTTTGGCGTACTTTTTACGCAATGTGTCGAACTGCTTTTTAAGGAAAGGATAGATCTGTTCGAGCCGGACAATGGCTACGTCCTCACGTTTTTCTTCTTGTTGCTTTTTGTGCAGGTCATAGTACACCTTGCCAGAGCAAACGAGCAAACGCGTTACTTTTTTTGCATCGGCGGCAGCGTCGTCAATGAGTTCGCGGAAATGATTGCCAGTTTCCAGTTCGCTGATTTCGCCGAGGTTGAAGGGTGCACGCAGGCCTGATTTGGGCGACATGACAAAAAGCGGTTTGCGGAAAGGCCGCACTTGCTGGCGGCGCAAGAGGTGGAAAAAGTTACTGGCGGAGCTCACGTTTGCCACCGTCACATTATTTTCGGCACAGCCTTGCAGGAGACGTTCGAGTCGGGCGGAGGAGTGCTCCGGACCTTGTCCTTCATAGCCGTGGGGAAGCAACATGACCAGTCCGCTCATGCGCTGCCACTTGCTTTCGCCGGCGAAAATGAATTGATCCACGATGGTGCTTGCGCCATTGACGAAATCACCAAATTGCGCTTCCCAGATCACCAGCGCGTCTGGCGTGGAGAGCGAATAGCCGTATTCAAAGCCCAATACTGCGTACTCGCTGAGCAGGGAATTAAAGATGCGGAACTTGCCCTGCTTTTCGGAAATACCATCTAAGCGGTTGATTTCCTGATAAGTATTGGTGTCAATGATGCAGGCGTGGCGGTGACTGAAGGTGCCGCGTTTTACGTCCTGACCACTCATACGCACGTCTTGTCCGTCAAGCAGGAGAGAACCGTAAGCCAGGAGCTCACCGAGCTGCCAGTCGATTTTGCCGGAAGCCACCAGCGTTTTTTTAGCCTCCGTCAGTTTGGCGATTTGCGAGATCGGCGTGAAACCTTCCGGGAAGGACAGCAGGTGGTGGAGCAATTTATCGATCACCTTGCGCGGAATACCCGTGTCAGGACTTTCCTGAAAATCCTTGTCTGCAGAGGTTTTTTTCAGCGCTTTCCAGTGAAGTTCAGGCTCCTGGTAAGTGTAAGGCAGGGGAGTTTGCCGGACATTGTCGAGACGGGCCTGGAGGTCTGCCTTGAATTTGGCTTCCATGTCTTTGGCCAGTTGCTCATCCACATCGCCACGGGAGACGAGAATTCTGTTGTAAATCGTACGGGGATCAGGGTGTTTTTCGATGATCTTCCACATTTCCGGTTGTGTGAAACGGGGTTCATCACTTTCATTGTGGCCGTTACGACGATAGCACACCAGATCGAGGAACACATCGGTATTAAATGCCTGACGGTATTCGATGGCGATTTCGGCAGCAAATACACAGGCCTCCGGATCATCGCCATTGACGTGAAAAACGGGCGCCTGCACTACCTCTGCGATGCTTGTGCTGTAGGTACTGGAACGCGCATCCTCCCAACTCGTGGTAAAACCGATCTGGTTGTTGATGACCAGATGCACCGAGCCGCCGGTGTTGTACCCTTCAAGACTCATCATCTGAATCACCTCATACACAATGCCTTGTCCCGCCAAGGCCGCGTCGCCGTGGATCAAAACCGGCAGCACGCGGTCAAACTCTTCTTCGTATCGAATGTCAAGTTTTCCGCGGCAGAATCCCTCTACCACCGGGTTCACCGCTTCGAGGTGACTGGGGTTGGGCAGGAGTTTAACGTACACGGTGCGTCCATTCAAGGTCTCGGTTTGTGAAGAATAGCCCTGGTGGTATTTTACGTCGCCCGAACCAAAACTCTGATCGGGAATACTTTTGTCTTCAAATGCGCGGAAGATCTGCTCATACGTTTTGCCTACAATATTGCAAAGTACATTAAGCCTTCCACGGTGCGCCATGCCAATAACTACCTCTTCCACAGGGGTTTCGGCTTCAGCCGCGTGGTTGATCATCGCGTCGAGTGCCGCGATGGTGGCTTCCCCGCCTTCAAGGCCGAAGCGTTTTTGTCCCACGAATTTGGTAGCCAGAAACTGTTCGAAGCCCACCGCGCCATTGATTTTTTCCAAGATCCGTTTCTTCTTTTCCAACGAAAATCCAAAGTCGGATGCAAGGTTGCGACCTTCAATTTTTTTGCGCAGCCACTCCCGTTTGGTCTTGTCAAACACGTGCGTGCTCTCGAAACCTATGTTCCCGCAATAGATCAATTTCAGTCGTTCGATGATCTCGCGGAGCGTAGCATTCGGCATTCCAAGTTGGTAGCCGCCCGCAAAACGCGTGTCCAGATCTGTTTCTGAAAGACCATAATCGGCCAATTCGAGACGTGGATGACGGTTTTTTCGTGGCTTGATCGGGTTTGTGGTCGAGAGCGTGTGCCCCCGGTCGCGGTAGCCGTAGATCAGATTGACAACG
>JAUSMG010000049.1 GCA_030645295.1 Saprospiraceae bacterium
GAATATAATCCCGAAGTGCTTGACAGTCCCCAATGAGGATCAGGGTCTATATACTCTATCGTCCAAATTAGTGGGATTTGACCAGGCGTCGGATAACTTACCGTAAGAATTTCTGAAGAACTGACGGTTCTGAATCCGATGCCATCGCCAGCATCAAATGAAACCGTAACATTTGGAGGAATTTCTGGGAATGTAAACCTTACTGGATTATGTAAAGTAGCGTTTTGTTCCAAAGAAAGGGAGTACTCAAGCTTTGGGGGAAGAAATGCAAAGTGTTTATATTCTGTCTTAAGGCATAAATAAGCCTGATCCATAGCCCGTGGGTAGACGGGACATATTTCTTGTGCATTAACTTTTAGGGAGATAAAAATTGTGAGTAGAAGGCATACGAAGAACCTTCTCCCCATTAGAAGGAGAGGAGTCATGTTTTTCATTGAAGAGAAAAATTTAAGTGTTAATTGTTAGAAGTGTATGGTATAGATGGTGGTATCTAATCCAACAACATATATCGAATCAAGAATTGCCGGATCTCCCATCCCCCATTCTCTCCAAAAAATTTGCTTTATCCTGTTACCTCTTGTTTGAAACAAATGTTCTTGAAGTCCATCAGAGGAATAAACATCAAAGCCTGAAGCACCCATAAAATCTCCACCGATGGAAAGGTGGTATATTCCTATATCAGGTATAGTTACCACCTTGAGCCATGCCTCTGGGTCAAGCACTACCTCCAAATCATTGACTCCGCTGTGAATGTCGATATCACTTATGTAGAAAAAACCCTCTTTATAAGCGGAAAGGTAAACACCCCCGCAAAGCTCCCTATCGAGGTATTCGGTATAGAAAAATCCAGTAGCATCGGTGACAAGTGAATCAATAAAAGAGGAACCCGTAGGGCCGAATATCTCCCCATTTGAGCACCAGAGGTAAATCCTTGCGCCTTGTATGGGGGCATTTGTGCCGTATTCTGTAATGTGGCCTTGAATGATGGTCTTTTGAGCGGCTTTATGGCAGGAGACTAGCCATGCGGCCGCGAGCATTGGCAGCAGTAATAGGAAGATTTTGTGTTTCATAATTGAACAGAAATTTGTTTTTATGTGAGCGCTGTAACAAAAGTATCGAATTTACAGCACAGGCAAGAAACGGTATAAGGATTGTCGTCATTGAGAGGGGTGATGTGCGTAGGCAATGGATTTGTTCCGGCACCGACAAAAGCATTTCGTGCCTGCATATACAGGAAGCCGAATGTAGCAGGTTGCATGTACACCGAGTCTCTCAGCAAGCCATCAAATATTGCTGGTTCAGCAAAGCCATTAAGACCTTTGTCCCAAAGGAGGTCGGACGTGATTTCAATTTTGTCAAGTGGGGCGACCACGTTGGACAGGAAGTCGCCAAGCCGCTGTGCTTGACAAAAGGTTGGCTGGCCGAGCAGGAGGCTCAGCAAAAAAAGAATGTTTTTCATATCAAGAAAAGCCTAGCGGTTAGAAAATTTTACTGTGGATAGTATTTGATGTCGAATCGGCCGTCAGTAATTTCTATTTTATTACCTGTTAACGTGTCTAATAACGTGACTTGAAATTGACCCGCTATAATATTAGTTTTCGTGTCTAAACGATTGATTAACAAATAGTTATTTGAAGACAAATCAACTGTTTCAAAACGATTCGATTCCCAGTCAACTGATATTAATATACGAGCGCTTTGAAATTCTGAAGGAATACTCATCAATCCCTCGGAACACGGTCTAAAACCCAAACTCACCAACCCATTAGAATCCACATGCGAATAAGAAGTATCAAGCACGCTCCTCAACGCAGAAATTGAAAGTGAATTACTGCCATCTGATTCGGTTACCAGACAGTCAAGAGGTCTCAGGCTTGACCAATTACCATACAAATCCACACAAGGCACCCACTCTTTACCATTGATCTTACACCCGAAAGTGTTTAGCCCTTCGGAAGTGATCTCAGGCCAAGGGCATGGGTCTTTTTGGGTGGGTCCACCAAGGTCTTTGCTACAAGACAGCCATGTGCTCCCTAGTGCCAAGAGCAGCGGAAAAATGATTTCTTTTTTCATAAATATTGATTTAGAGCAAGATGAAGGGTGTAGGAGATGGCCGCAGCATTTTAAAAAAGGATGTGTTACTGAGGGTAGTAGGGCATATCGAAGCGACCGTCAGTAATCAGCACCTTGTCGTTTTTATCGTTGTACAGTGTGAATTGAAAGGTTCCGGCTACAATGTTTCTTTCGGTATCAATCGCCGAAATCTTCACCCAATTTTGTAGGGAATCTTTCGGGTCTATCGAATACCAATTTCCAGGAGCGATATTGAAGTTTGCACCACACTTTGGCAAAAGAACCGTGTTCCCATAGCAAGTGACTGTATCAAAATAGGTAGGACCAAATCCCATTGACATAAAGTCGTCTTGTTTCAGGTCAAAGTCCAAGAGGGTGCACGAGATACCGCCCCCACCCGTGCCGTTGCTTTCATGTAGAGAAGCACTCATATCATGTCTAGTGGGGTCAAAAGAGCGAACATCTATCCTGGGCACCCACACTTCGCCGTTCACCAAGCAGCCGAAGGTGTTGGCGCCGATCTGCGTGATGGCTGGCAGGGTGTCCCAATAGGGGATTGCAGGTGGTTGTGGCGGGTCAGGTGAGACCTTGCGGCAGGCGGGTAAACTCAGCCACGCGGCTGCCAGTATCGGCAGTAGAAACAGGAAGAATTTATTTTTCATGTAAAATAGGTTTGTAGTTTATCCAATGAGATTATAAAGGTATCTTATTTGACGCCGAATCGAGAATGATGTTCGCCACCCTGTTCAATGACCGAAATAAATGACGTGGAAGACGGGAGTCTGCTGCATCAGGGATACCAGAAGAAATCTGGCTCTTGTCGAGTGCAGCGAACGTAGCGCGAAAGTGCGCTTCGAGGTTTTGGGCAAGGCATGGCTCCGCCAGCCAGCCCAACCCTGCCAATAGCAGAGCGAGTTGGAAGAACTTTTTCATCGTGAAAAGAGTTTGAGTTAAGAAATAAGAGTGAAGGCCAAACCCGTGCTGGTTTGGTGTTTTCCTATCCAAAAATTGATTGGAAAGTGTCTTTTACCTAAAAATTGATTACCATACTTGATACTTAATATCAAAACGCCCATCTGTAATTCTCAAAGTATCAGACTTGTCTTTTGATACTATTGTAAGCTCGAATAGACCGGAAAAAATATTTTGCTCGGTATCCAAATTTGTAATTTCAAACATTTGGGGTAGGGAAACATCAATTTCGTATGCTCTAACTGGATTGTCAAAGTGGATGGAAGAACCTATGTGCTCCAAACTAAAAATATCTACCACTCCTTCTTCAAAGATGGGCTTTAGGCCAAAAATAATAAACTCATAAATCGTATCCTTGACAGTAACCTTTTGGGCATTAATTGAAAGCCCATATTCGTCGTACATCCCTATGCCAGGTTCATCGTAGCTAGCTTCAATTTTTCTTAGGCTTGGGTCGAATATCTCGGGGTCAATCCATGCCACCCATGGTTTGCCGTCAATATAACAACCAAAAGTATTGGCTCCCACCTGTGTTGCAGGTGGGAGGGGGTCAGGGGGGTCGGAGTGCTTGCGGCAGGCGGGTAAGAGGGAAAAGAGTGCGGCTGCCAGTATCGGCAACAGGAATATGAAGATTTTGTGTTTCATAATCGAATAGAGATTGGTTTTCCTTGAGCGCAGTAACAAAAGTACCTATATTACAGCCCAGGCAAGAAAACAGCAGATGGTTGGTCGTCACTGGAAAGGGTGATGTGCGCCGACAAATGCCGGGGCGCCACCTGACGCCACA
>JAUSMG010000053.1 GCA_030645295.1 Saprospiraceae bacterium
CTGCTGAACCTCAGGCCCGCGCAGGCGAATACAGGGCTAAACGCGAGCAGGACGATGAACATATCGCTGCCGGTAAAGCCGCCGCCCGTTCGGAAGCCATGAAAAAAGCCGCTGCCCCTGCCAAGGACTTTCAGAAACAGAAAATCCCGGCCTCCGCCAATACCTCGCAGCCAGCAGGCGGTTGGAGCAATTTTCAAGAATACTTGCGCCGCAATGCCCGACTGCCGGAAGCAGCGCGTCAAAATAATGTGAGCGGCGTTGTTCGCCTCAAATTCCGACTGGATGAAAACAATCAAGCTACTGATTTTCAAACCCTGCGCTCCCTTGGCTACGGTTGCGATGAAGAAGCGGTCCGGCTCGTAAAAGCTTACAAATGGCTGCGCGGCAACGATCCGGAACTGACCATAGACGTGTCCTTTGTTCGGTAAAAAAGGCTTTGACGAGACTACTGGACATTTTGACATTGGACATTGGACTTGCACTCTAAAAATATGAAAATCAAGCACCAGCTGAATCTTGTCTAACGTCCAGTGTCAAAATGTCTACCGGCTCCACCTCAGGGGCGTGGAAGTGACCATTCCCGTATCGCGTAACCTCAACGAGGTCGTTCGGGAACGGTTGCGCTTCTAGACATTCCCCACATTCCCCACATTACTCACATTGACCACATTACTCTCATTGACCACATTTCTCACATTATCCCTACCTTTCGCCCTCAAAAATTACCACGATTGATTTTTAGGCATGAAAAAACTACTGCTTTCACTTTTGTGTGCGGCCATTGCACTGGTTGCTTTTGCTCAAACTGAGCCCTATGATTTCAAAGAATATAAACGGCTCAAAGCCACACCGGTAAAGAATCAGGATCAAACCGGTACCTGCTGGGCGTTCAGCACGCTTTCATTCCTCGAGAGCGAGGCATTGCGGGTCGGCAAAAAAGACGTGGACCTTTCGGAAATGTACGTGGTCCGACACATTTACCGCCAAAAGTGTGAAAATTATGTGCGCAGACAAGGCACTGCCCAATTTTCGGAGGGCGGGTTGGCGCACGATGTAATTACTGCGGTGGCTCAGTTCGGTATCATGCCGGAAAGTATGTATCCGGGCCGTAAAGACACAAAGGCTCCGTTCAACCACAGTAAGCTGGTAAAAACGCTCAAAAAACAATGCGATGAGTATGTAAAATTGGGCAAGGAGGGCAAATTAAACGCCGATTGGTTGAAGGAAATTGATCAGGTCCTGGATGAGGAATTCGGCAAAGTGCCCACTAAATTCGATTACTCCAATGTAGTATTTACGCCCACTTCTTACCGCGACTATTTAGGTCTGAAAACCGATGATTATGTGACCGTTACCTCGTTTACCCATCACCCGTTCTGGGAAAAATTCATCCTTGAAGTAGAAGATAACTGGGCCAATGGGGAGATGTACAATGTGCCGGTCAGCGATCTGATGCGCTGTGTTAAAAACGCTATTGAACAAGGTTACACCGTTGAATGGGATGCCGATGTAAGCAATGAAGGTTTTTCCGCCCAAAACGGCCTTGCTATTGTACCAACTACACCCTGGAAGGACAAAGACGGGATCGCGCAAGCCAATACCTTCAAACTCTGGGAGGCTGAGCCGAAAGTGACCCAGGAACTGCGTCAGCAACTTTTTGACCGCCAGATCACTACCGACGACCACCTGATGCACATTGTTGGAATGTTGGATGAGCGCCACTCCGGGATTTACTATGTGGTCAAAAATTCCTGGGGTGAAATCTCGGACAACAAGGGTTACGTCAATTGTTCAGAGGCCTATATGCGCCAGAATACCATCTCATTTACGGTTCATAAAGAAACTATTCCAGAAGACATTCGTCGTCGCCTTGGACTCTCCCCCGGCGAAGTGAACATTGAAAAAACGCAAGGTGGAGGAAAAAATGGCCGTACGCCGGAAATGGAGCTTCAGCCGATACCCAATACGCGTCCTCCCCGCTTGACTCCGGCACAAAAATTAGTAAAGCCCACACAAAGCGCCCCAAGCAAAAAGGCTCCCGGCACTTCAGATCAATAATTCAACAACAACGATGAAATCCACACCACTTACGGAAAAACACATCGAACTCGGCGCCAAAATGGCCGAGTTTGCGGGGTATAACATGCCCATCTCTTACACCACCATTTCAGAAGAACACCACGCTGTACGCCGCGCCATGGGTGTTTTTGATGTGAGCCACATGGGCGAGTTTATCGTGCGGGGCAAAGATGCGCTGGCTTTTTTGCAAAGCGCCACCAGCAACGACGTGTCAAAACTCCGGCCCGGCCAGATACAGTATTCCTGTATGCCCAATAAAAAAGGCGGCATTGTGGACGATCTGCTGGTATATCGTTTGGATGATGTTCCTGAAAAGACGGTCGAAGGCGAACAATCCTATATGCTCGTCGTGAATGCCAGCAACGAAGTAAAGGATTGGCGCTGGCTCAAACGTCTGGCGCGTGGTTTTGACGTAAAAATGCAAAATATCTCGGCGCGGACGGGTCTTATTGCCATTCAAGGCCCCAAAGTAGTAGAGGCATTAAAAAAACTGACGGATATTGACCTGGGGAGCATCGAATATTACTCCTTCAAACGGGGGACGTTCGCAGGCTGTAAAAACGTGCTCGTGTCGGCTACGGGTTATACCGGTTCCGGCGGTTTTGAAATATATGCCCGCAACAAGGATCTGCCTAAAATTTGGGACAAAGTGTTCAAAGTTGGCGAAAAGCACGGCATCAAACCCTGTGGCCTGGGTGCACGCGACACCCTTCGTCTGGAAATGGGCTACTGCCTGTACGGCAACGATATTGACGACAAAACTAGCCCGCTCGAAGCAGGCCTCGGCTGGATCACTAAACTTGGCAAAGCCGCTGATTTTCCTTCCAAAGAAAAATTCCTGAAGCAAAAAGCGGAAGGTGTGAAGCGCCGTCTCGTGGGTTTTGTGCTCGACGAACGCCGGGTGCCACGCCACGGATATGAGATCGAAAGCCGTCGTGGCGCCAAGATCGGAGTGGTCACCTCCGGCACGCACTCGCCCACGCTCGACAAACCGATCGGTACAGGCTATGTGAAGATCAAACATGCAGAGCCAGGTACCAAAATCCTCATCGTAGTAGGAGGAAAAAAGCTTGAAGCGGTGGTGACAAAGCTGCCGTTTGTGACCCCCGGGGTGTGAAATCAGAGGGACGGGAAGATCTGTTGAATACGTTTGGAATTTGAACTTCTGGCCTATTTTTCAAATCAACCGGATTGTTAAAATCTTCTTTCCTTTACGCCCTGAAACAATCGGAAAATCGCATCCTTTCAACCTGCCAATATCATGGATTTCAATCAGATACAAGAGATCATTCGCATGGTGAGCAAGCACAAACTCACCGAATTCAGCCTTAAACAAGGCGATTTCAAGCTAACCATCCGCAACCAGGGCACTGTCGCGGAAGGTGTAGCGCCCATTGTGGTGGCCTCGCCACAGCCGTTGATGGCTGTACCAGCCGCTGCTGCTCCGGCTGCTGCTCCGGTTGCACCCTCCCCATCCAAGGCCGAAGCTGCGGCAGCGCTTGCAGCTTCTGAAGACGCTAAACTGGTGGCCATAAAATCACCAATGGTGGGCGCCTTTTACCGCAGCGCGGGTCCGGACAAGCCGGCCTTTGTAAAAATCGGTGACATTGTGGACATCGGCTCCAAGGTCTGTATCATTGAAGCAATGAAGCTTTTCAATGAAATTGATTCAGAGGTAAAGGGCAGAATTGTAAAAATCCTGGTGGAAGACGCCTCGCCTGTGGAATATGAACAACCACTGTTTATGGTGGAGGCAGTCTGATTTTCAATTATAATCGATGAATCAGAAACGATGAACACGTAGCGAGGATTCACTCGGGATGTTCATGGTTCATCGTTTATAGTTCATCGTTTATAGTTCATCGTTTCCAAAAAATGTTCAAAAAAATACTCATTGCGAATAGGGGAGAAATAGCCCTTCGGGTCATTCGGACTTGTAAAGAAATGGGCATCAAAACGGTGGCGATCTATTCCACCGCCGACCGCGACAGCCTACACGTCCGTTTTGCAGATGAGGCGGTATGCATCGGCCCGCCATCTTCTGCCGAAAGTTATCTCAACGTGCCGCGCATTATGGCCGCAGTTGAAATAACCAATGCCGATGCAATCCACCCAGGTTACGGTTTCCTTTCTGAAAACGCTGCTTTTGCAGAAGTGTGCAAACAATATGGTGTAAAATTCATCGGCCCGACTCCCGATCAAATTCGGGCTATGGGCGATAAGATCACGGCAAAAGAGACCATGCTCAAAGCGGGTGTCCCTTGTGTGCCGGGAACACCAGGTTTGTTGACCGATGTAAAATCGGGTCTGAAGACCGCCGCAGAAATTGGCTATCCGGTCATTTTGAAAGCCACGGCAGGTGGCGGAGGAAAGGGGATGCGTATTGTTTGGAAGCCGGAAGAGTTTGAGGATCAATGGGATACTGCCCGTCGGGAAGCCAAGGCCTCGTTCACAAACGATGGCATTTACATGGAAAAATATATTGAGGAACCACGTCACATTGAGATTCAGGTTGCGGGCGACCAGTTTGGTAAAGCCTGTCACCTTTCCGAACGGGATTGTTCCATACAGCGCCGCCACCAGAAATTGGTAGAAGAAAGTCCTTCACCCTTTATGACGCCTGAACTGCGCGAAAAAATGGGCGAAGCAGCCATTAAAGCCTGCAATGCCATCAATTATGAGGGAGTGGGCACCATAGAATTCCTGGTGGACAAATACCGCAATTTCTATTTTATGGAGATGAATACGCGGATTCAGGTGGAGCACACCGTCACGGAGGAAGTCATTGATTTTGACCTTATTAAAGAGCAGATCAAGATCGCTGCCGGGCTTCCAATTTCGGGCAAAAACTATTTCCCCGAGATGCACGCCATCGAATGCCGGATCAATGCGGAAGATCCATTCAATGATTTCCGTCCAAGTCCTGGAAAGATCACTTCCTTCCACTCTTCGAAAGGCCACGGCGTTCGCGTGGACACGCATGTGTACTCGGGCTACACCATCCCGCCGTACTACGATTCGATGATCGCTAAAATTATCTGTCGTGCCCGTACCCGCGATGAATGTATCAAAAAAATGGAGCGCGCACTCGATGAGTTTGTAGTGGAAGGGGTAAAAACTACCGTGCCATTCCACCAGCGTTTGATGCGCAATAAAGATTTTCAGGAGGGGAATTTCACGACTAATTTCTTGAATACCTGGGACTTTAAGAGTGTGGAATTGTAGCCCGTAACTCCGTTCCGGGAACCGGATTGTACACCGGAACGCTGTTCCGGTATTGTTTTTTATATAACCGGAACAGCGTTCCGGTGTACAGCAGGGCACGAAGCAGCAGGATATCCTGTTTCTTCGTGCTCTTTGGTTTTAATCGAATCAATCGAAAATAATCAAATCAATCGAACCAATCGTCCCATGACCCAGTCCCGTACCCCGGCCCTAATATTCATCTTCATCACGATGCTGATTGATGTGATCGGCTTTGGGCTGATTATACCGGTTTTGCCCAGATTGTTGGAGGAATTGACCGGGGGAGGGCTCAGCACAGCGGCGCGTTGGGGTGGGATTTTGATGTTTACATACGCAGGGATGCAGTTTCTTTTTTCGCCAATTATCGGTGCATTGAGCGACCGGTTTGGGCGTAGGCCGGTAATTTTAGCTTCCTTGTTCGCGTTCAGTATTGACTTTATTATTCAAGGTTTCGCACCCAATATCTGGTGGTTTTTCATTGGCAGGGTACTCGCGGGGATTACGGGCGCCTCGTTTACGTCGGGCATGGCTTACATCGCTGACGTAAGCCCCATTAAAGACCGCGCGAAGAATTTTGGTATCGTGGGCGCCGCTTTTGGCATGGGTTTCATCATTGGGCCACTCATTGGTGGCGTGGTTTCGTATCATTTCGGTGTTCGAGCGCCTTTTTTCGCGGCGGCTGGGTTGGCTATGCTGAACTGGCTTTATGGGTATTTCATTCTGCCTGAATCCCTTGCACCTGAAAACCGTCGGCCATTTGAGTGGCGGCGTGCCAACCCAATTGGATCATTGCTCAATTTGCGTCGCTACCCGGTTATCCTCAGTTTGGTGGCCTCGCTCATTTGTGTATACGTTGCCGGGCATGCCAACCAGAGCACCTGGACGTATATTACCATGATGAAATTTAACTGGGACGAACGCTGGGTCGGCTACTCACTGGCTTTTGTGGGACTGATGACGGGCATTGTGCAAGGCGGGCTCAACCGGGTTTTGATCCCAAAATTCGGAGAACGAAACTCCGTTTTTATTGGGTTGGGGTTGTACGCGCTGGGCTTTGTGCTTTTCGCCTTTGCAACAGAAGGTTGGATGATGTTCGCTTTTATGGTACCATTTTCCCTGGGAGGGCTAGCCGGGCCATCTTTGCAGGCTATAATTTCCGGACAAGTGCCCGCCAATGAACAAGGCGAGTTGCAAGGCGCACTCACCAGTCTCATCAGCTTAACCTCCATTGTTGGGCCGTTGCTAATGACCAATTTGTTCGCACATTTCACGAATCCAGCTTCCTCTATTCAATTCCCAGGCGCGCCTTTTTTGATGGGCGCCCTGTTGTCATTGGTGAGTATGCTGCTGGCCATGCGGTCTTTGTTCAAACATGGCGTTTCTAAACATTGACATGAACTTGGGCTGCGTATTGAGTTTTTATAAATTGTAATTTTGCCCGCAGTTTAAATGTGTTTGGCGTGTGTCTATACGTTTAAATCATAATGCTACATAAACTAACCTGTCATGGAAAAAACGCTCATAGAGATCACCGACGAACTTCGTAAAGAAGGTTATACCGAGGACTTCAATCTTCAGGAAAACTGTCTGGAATGCCGGGCGCGCGGTTTTAAACTCTTCCACCGTGATTTTCAGGTGGACAAGTATTTCCGACTGGAAGGCGCAACTGATCCTTCGGATTCCGTAATTATTTACGCCATATCTGCCCTGACCAGTGACGAAAAAGGCATTTTGGTCAATAGTTACGGGATCTATGCTGACCCGATTGCGAGTGAAATGCTGGACAAATTGGCCTTTAAACACTAAGATGCTCCGACTTCTCCGCTATTATTTGCCCTATAAACGACTGCTCACGCTCGCCATCACCTGTAACATCCTGATGTCGCTCTTTGTGGTGGTCAGCATCCCGGCGCTGTTGCCGTTTTTGCAGATTCTTTTTTCGGACCCTAACGTTGGAAGGGCTTCAAGCCCTTCCAATGTTGAAAACGATACGACCGGCCTCCAGCACCAACTCGATACTTTCTTTGAGCAACTACTGATCAGCCACGGCCGGGAAGGCGCCTTGCTCATCGTGTGCGGTTTTCTTGTGCTCACTTTCCTGGGAAAAAACCTGTTCCGGTATCTCTCGCTCTATTTTTTGGCGCCGGTGCGCAACGGCGTAGTCCGCGATCTGCGCCAAAAAATGCTCCGAAAAATGCTGGATCTGCCCCTCTCATTTTTCTCCGAAGAACGCAAGGGTGATCTTATGAGCCGCTTTTCCGCTGACGTGCAAGAGGTGGAATGGAGCATCATGGGCGTCATGGAAGCCCTTGTGCGGGAGCCAATTGTCATCACCGGGAGCCTGGCGTATATGCTGTGGGTGTCGCCTTCTCTGACAGTTTTTGTATTTGGGTTGCTGTTGTTTAGTGGTTTCATCATTGGGGGCATCGGGAAGAGCTTGAAAAAACAATCGGGGGAAGCCCAGTCGCGCCTGGGCACGGTCATGTCGCTGGTGGAGGAGACCTTAGGCGGACTGCGCATCCTCAAAGGCTTCAATGCAGAGCAATGGCAAAGCGATCGTTTTGGTAAGGAAAACGACGGGTATGCCCGCGCCATCACTCGGCTTTCACGTCGGCGGGATCTGGCCTCGCCATTGTCTGAATTTTTGGGCATAGCCATTGCATCGGTACTGCTGTGGTACGGGGCCAAGCAGGTGTTTGCCGGTCATATTACCGGGCCGATCTTTATTACATTCCTGTATGCTTTTTATTCTATCACGGAACCCGCCAAAGCTTTTTCAGCGGCCACTTACAGCATCCGAAAAGGCATGGGCGCCCTGGAACGGGTAGAAGCAGTGTTGGATGCGCCGGTAGCCATTCGGGACGCAGATAACGCCCTGGCAGTCCATGATTTTAAAGAGAAAATCGAATTCAAAAACGTTTCTTTTCAGTATGCAAATGCTGAGCGCGGGGCTTTGGAAAACATCCAACTGGAAATTCAAAAAGGAAAAATAGTAGCGCTTGTGGGTGCTTCGGGCGCAGGTAAAAGCACCATGGCGGATCTGCTGCCGCGTTTCTATGACCCGACAGCAGGACAAATTCTATTGGATGGCAAAGATCTCCGCGACCTGCGGCTGCACGACCTGCGGGCGCTTATGGGCATAGTGAGCCAGGAAGCGATTTTATTCAATGACACGGTGCGGAATAATATTGCTTTTTCAACGATCAACGCTACGGCACAAGAAGTCGAATCTGCCGCCCGTGCTGCCAACGCCCACGAGTTTATCATCCATCTTCCCGAAGGTTACAACACCAATATCGGAGACCGGGGCTCTAAACTCAGCGGCGGTCAGCGACAGCGGCTCACCATTGCCCGGGCCTTGTTGAAAAATCCGCCCATTCTCATTCTGGACGAGGCCACCTCCGCCCTTGATTCTGAATCCGAAAAACTGGTGCAGGCCGCCCTCGAACGACTCCTGGAAAACCGCACCGCACTGGTCATCGCCCACCGGCTCAGTACCGTGCAACACGCCAACGAGATCATCGTGCTGGAGGGGGGCCGGATCGCGGAGCGGGGCACGCACGAAAGTTTGATGCGGCTGAGCGGGTATTATCGGAAATTGGTGGAGTTGCAGGCGTTGTGAATTATTTCCTAGGAGCGGCTTTTTTGTATCCCGGAACGCTGTTCCGGGAGTTTTACCTTGCCCCGGAACAGCGTTCCGGGATACTACCAAACCACCGTCACATCCCCATAAATCACCTCCACTTCCCCGTCCACGTACTCCACTTCCGCTGCCCAGACAAACACAGCAGGCCCAAGCAGAGCGCCTCTAAAAGTCCCATCCCAGCCCAGAGATTCATCGTTTGGCTGGAAATTTTTTCGCACAAAAACCTCCTCGCCCCAACGATCGAAAATGGCCAGCCGGCGGATTTCCCGGACTCCCTTGGCATAGAGGGTGAAGCGGTCGTTTTCCCCGTCCTCGTTCGGTGAGAAGACGGTGGGAGGGTATATATGCCGATTCCGGTTCACGCGTACCAGGATCCGGTCTTCAGCCTGACAACCATTCGAATCCACGACCACTACCGTATAATATTGACTGCGCAAGGGCTTTGCCCAGGGTTGCGGACAATCCGTGCAGGATAGTCCCCCGGCAGGCGACCATTCCCAGGACTCGATTTGATTCGGCGGGATGTTGGTCAAAGGCAGCAGTAAACTTGAATCGCCCTGCTCGATGATGACCACATCCGTCAGGTCCAGGGTAGGCAAAAAGGGTGCTGCAATCGTTACTGTTTCCGCTGATGTACAGCCATTTGCGTCGTTTACGACCAGTTCGTAGGACTCTGGTTCAAGTCCGGTGAACTGAGATTGATTCCCGAAGATCTGGCCGCCATTTATGGAGAACTGGAAAGGCGATTGGCCGCCGGTTACCGAACCAAAAGTTATGGTTCCTGTTCGTTGCTTGCAATTGGGCAACGTCAGGGCTGGATCAAAAACGGGATCAGGGATGGCCGTCAAAGCCAGCGTTGTCGCACTGCTGCATCCATTTGCCGGGTTGGTTATCCGCAGGGTATAGGTTCCGGGCTCATCTACCTGTGGGGTAGGGGAATTAGCGCCAGCCACTATATTCCCGCCGACACCGGAAGTCCAGGCATAATTCAGGACACCAACGGTTGGACTGGAACCCATAAGCGTAATTTGAGGCAGATTACAATGCAAAGCCGGGGCAGGCAGGATGAGTGCGCCAGGTGCCGTAATATTCTCTTGCACAAGGATTTGTGCGGTTTGAGAGCAACCGTTTTGGCTGTCCAGAACCGCCAAAATATAGTTGCCAATCTCATTCACCACCACAGCAAAAGTGCCTTGTCCCGAAACGATGTTGCCCGCAGAAGTTGCCCAGGAAGCACTGAAATTTGGCCCCTGACTGGAGCCCGTTCCATCCAGATTCACCGAGTTTTGTACACAGGTCAACATACCCGGTTGCGCGATGGCTGCTACGGGTGGCGTGGTATTGCTCCCAACCATGGTCGTAACGGTGGAGGTACAGCCGTTTACACCGTTGTTTACCTGAAGGGTATAGGCGCCTGCGCTGTTTACCGTTGGCATTAGTGTGTTGCCGCCATTTACAATGACACCGCCTCCGCTGGCTGTCCAGTTATAAGTAAATTGATTTCCTGCCGAAGAACCAGTACCGTTCAGGCTCAGTGTTTGCACTGCACAAGTAATGTCCGTCCCTGGTGCAACTGTAGCAGTGGGTGTAATAGTATCCTGATTTACAGTCACTTGTTGTTGAGCATCACAACCGTTCAATGAATTTTGGAGGGTCAAAACGTACACGCCTGGTGCATCCGCCATGGTGTTCAGCGTGTTCTGCCCACCAATAATATTTCCGTTAATGGTGGTCCAGTTTGCAGAAAAATTGCCCGCTCCGGGCTGCTGCACCGCACCAATAAGCGGGGTGCTCAATTGCGTACAGGTCAGTAAAAGCGGCGGTACAATTTGGAATCCCGGCGCCAGAGTGTCGATGCCAACGGTCACTACGTCGCTGGCAGAACAACCGTTACTGCCCAGCGTTGCTGTGAAGGTGTAGGCGCCGGCCTGGTTCACAATGGGCATCAGGGTGTTTCCGCCAGAAAGGATATTCCCGTTGGTGGTTGTCCAGGCATAGCTCGCCGGACCGCCTGTCGCAACGGCAGACAGCGAAAGACTGTTGGTGGTGCAGCTTAGGGTTGCCGTACCACCCGCATCTGCCACGGGCGGCATTACATTTTCCGGTACCGTGACACTGCTGCTGGCCACGCAACCGTTGCTGGCATTGGTGACGACGAGGGTGTACACGCCGGGTTCGTTCACCGTGGGTGTAAGGGTATTTTGCCCTAAAAGTATGTTGCCGCCGGAAGCTACTGTCCAGTTGTAAGTGATGGCTGGCCCGGTGCTGGCCGTCGCATTGAGGTTGGTTTGGAGCAGGGTACAGGTGAGTGTGGCGGCTGTTCCTGCATTGGCGGAGGGGGCGTTATCGTCGTTGAAAATTTCAACCACATCGGTGTCGGTACAGCCATTTACAGGATTTTCCACCGTGAGGATGTAAGAGCCCGGCTGATCGATGAGTGGGGTAGGGGAGTTTCCGCCAGAAAGTATGTTCCCCCCGTTGGAGGCTACCCAATTGAAGTCAAGGTTCGCTGCACCTGTTCCGGAACCATTGATGGTCAATGTATTAGAGAGGCAGCTCAGGGTATCGTTCGCCCCGGCATCCGCAGTTGGGAAGTTAATGTCTTGCAGCACAGTCACTGAAAGGGTGGTTTCACAGCCATTGGTATTGTTAAAACAAGCAAAAGTCACCACGCCGGCAGCATCCACCACCGGGGTCAGGCCATTGGCTCCCGAAACGATATTTGCTCCTGCAGAAGCCGTCCAGTTGTAGCTGAAATTTCCGGGGAGTGACAGATTTTGCCCTTGAAGGATTATGCTGGGCGCATCGCAGGTGATCGTTGCCGGCGCAGCGATTTGAATATCGGGCGGTGTGGTGTTTTGAAACACGATCGCACCCCCGGTTCTGCTGCAACCATTGGCCTGGTCGGTCAGGGTCAGGGCGTAGTTACCAGGCGCATCCACGATCGGCATGGCTGTGTTTTGGCCGGAAAGGATGTTCCCATTGCCCGTTTGCCAGTCAAAAACAAGATTTTGGCCGGTGGCGGTAGCATTTAGCGTAACAGTGGTGACGAGGCAGGTCAGGGTTTGTGGCGGCGCTACGCTGAGGCCTGGAATTTGTACATTTTCAAAGACCTGTACCGAATCTACAGCCGTGCAGCCATTGTTCGGGTCGGTGGTGGAAAATACATACATCCCTGGTGCGTCGATTTGTGCCACAAAGCCAACAGTAAAAAGGATGCTTCCATCAGCGCTTGTCCAGGTTCCGTTTCCAGTTCCGATGCCAATTAATTCCAGCTGGGAAGTCAGACAAGTGAGTGTGTCAGCAGCAGAAAGCACGACTGCCATAGGGGCAACGGTGTCTTGCAAAACTTCGATGCTGGAACTGGAGGAACATCCGTTGGAGGAGTTGGTGATTTGTAAGGTGTAAGTCCCGGATTCCGTCACAATAGGGCTTGGAGTATTACCGCCTATGCTGATATTGCCGTCCGTGGTGGTCCAAATGTAATTGAAATTCGGGCCGCTGGAGGAACCGCTCGCGTTCAGGATCTGGCTGGAACTGATACAAGTAAGCGGTCCCGGAGCGGCAATGGAAACGATGGGGAAACCCGCTTCCAGCGCAACGTTAACCGAGGCTGAGGCCGTGCAGCCATTGCCGAGATTTGTCGCCGTAAGTGTGTAGGTTCCGGGCTGATTTACGGTAGGTGTGAGGGTACTATCGCCGGCAGTGATGTTGCCGCCACTGCTGGCGGTCCAGTGGAAAATGAAGTTTCCGGCACCGCTACTGTTCTGAGCCTGAATAATTTGGCTCGAAACGGCACAAGTAAGCGTATCGGGTAAACTGATGGAAATGGGAGGTGGGGTAGTATTCAGAGCTACAACAGCCAGATCAGTCGCCGCGCAGCCATTCGCCAGATTGGTCAATAAAAGCTGGTAAGTGCCGGGGGCATTAACCGTGGGATTTGGGGTGCCTTGTCCGCCCGAAATATTGCCATTCGTCGTGGTCCAGGAATAGGTCAGATTCCCGCCATTGGTTGAGCCATCGGCATTTAAGGATACAGTATTGACTACACAATTGAGTGTGTCCGGAGCATTTGCAATGGCGACTACCACATTGGTGTCCGCCAATACGCTGACCATAGCCGTGTCGGCACAAAGGCTCACACTGTCCCGTAAAATGAGCAGATAATCACCTGCCGCGTTGACCGTCGGCGTCAGGGTGTTGCCACCAGACACGATGTTGCCGCCGTTGCTGGCAGTCCAGTCAATCGAAAAATTAGCCCCTCCGCTGGAGCCGTTGCCCTGCAGTTGGATACTGGGCGACTGGCAGGTTATAGTGTCGGTGGGCAGAATATTGGCTTCGGGAGTACTGAAATTTGCCAACACCTGCAAAGTGTCGTAAGCGTAGCAACCATTGGCAGGATCATAAACGGAAACGATGTAAATTCCCTGGGAGTCGACTTGAGGCGTAGGAGTGTTTTGGCCAGACACGATATGACCGTTGGAGCTGGTCCAGTTGATGAGAACGGTTGCCGGTGGGCCTATTATGATTAGAAGTGAAATGGTGTCTTGATTGGGGTCACAGGAGATCCGGGACGGCAATGAGTCAATTACTGTAGGCGGAACTACATTGGCGGGCACTGTGATGGTATCATTGGAGGTACAGTTGTTGGAAGTATTGGTTACGTGGAGAATGTACAGGCCTCCTGCGCCCGCAATAGTATTCAAACTATCAGGATGACCGATGATCTGTCCGGAAATGGTGGTCCAGGAATAAGTAATTCCTGGACCAGTACTGCTGCCAGTGCCCAAAAGTGGCACGGAATCGTTGGCACAAGTGATGAGACCGTTCGAACTGGCATTGGCAACCGGGACGTTGTTTGTAATGGTCACCGTGACTTCAGTGCTTGCTGTGCAACCAGTATTGGTGTTGGTTACCAGCAAAGTATAGGTACCTACCTGACTCACCGTGCAGTTTTTTTGATCAGCACTGCCTACTATATTGCCATCGCTCGTGGTCCATGCATACATGGAAAACGAGGGCTGGCTGGAATTCCCAATAAGCAAAGTGGTCGGCGCTCCACAACCGAGCGGAAGCGGCGGTGTAACCCAGGCGGCCAACGGATTTGGATTGAGGATGACATTTACCGTTGCGGTCTTTGTGCAAACGACATTCCCATTGACCTCATAGGAAACAGTGAGTGTGTATTCCCCGGCAGCATTCACTGTAGGGGTCAGGGTGTTTTCGCCGGAAAGAATATTGCCATTACCGGTTGTCCATTCGTAGCTGATGTTCGGACCTGTGCTGCTTCCATTGCCCGAAAGTTGCACAGAGGCGCCTTCGCAGGGAAGGGTGACCACGGCCGGCGCCGCAGTGGCGGTCAGGTTGATTACATTGACCTTAACGGTATCCGTTACGGTGCAAACGGGGGCAAAAACTATGTCGTCGAGCGCAAAGTCATTTCCTCCGAGTGTAGTATTCTGATTTACAATGCAAATAGTAGCGCTGGCGTTTCCACCGCTGTCCCATATTTCAAAAAATTGTTGCCAAGTGCAAGTGCCTCCAGGCGCGCTGAAAATTCCCCCAACAGGTATTCCATTGATGTTGAATTGCAACAACGCCGGAGAACTGGCTACCACCGAGGTAACCCAGGCGGACAGCACATATTGTGTGTTTGGCATGACCGGTACTGTTTCACACCATACGTTTTGGTTGGGGCTTCCTGCGCCGTTTACCACCATCATATTGCCGGATCCGGAGGTGTGGTCATTGCAGGCAGCGAAACCAGGGTGGTCATCTTGCGGATTGTCCAGTACATCGTACAAGCCTTCCGGCACGAGATTTCCGGGGCTGTAACCATAGTCACTCGTAAAACCGCTATTTCCCGCTTCAAAATCACCGTTATCCACCAGATTGCTGGAATAGTCTGGGGCGGTTGCGGTTAGCACATAATTGGTTGTTTGACTCACGGTCACTGTTGGACTAAGTGTGTTTCCACCTGTCATACCAGTAGTTGGACTCCAGATAAAATCCAGGTAATCGCCCGAAATATCACCATTCAGCTGAGTAGGTGTGGGTGGAGCACAGAGATACACGTCTTCTCCAGCATTTACAGTAATCGGGCACTGCGCCGAAAGGCGGGAAACGGCTAGAAAAAGGAGCGAGCAGTAAGCAAGGCTTAGTCGAAAGTGGAGCATGACATACGCTAGTTTAACGAAAAAGTACAGATGCAATTGAGCAAATGTACGATTCTTGAAGACCTGACTGTACCCCTATAATTCGCAGGGATTCGAGCACTCGATCCCATGGCAGAGTGTTGGCCGATAAAGGACGGTTTTATATTTGGCTGGATTTGAACCCTTCCTGCTAATTTTGCCGATCTTTTGGCTGCTTCACATGACCAACGACGAATTCAAAACCTTCGCGCCCAGTATTCCTACCGACCCCGGTATCTACCAATACATAGATGTGGAGGGGAAAATCCTTTATGTCGGTAAGGCCAAAAATCTCCGCAACAGACTTGCCTCTTACTTCGGCGAGAAAAAATACCAACTTGCCAAAACGAAAGTGCTTGTCCGGCACGCCCACCACATTGAATTCATGATGGTGGAAACGGAGCACGATGCGCTGTTGCTCGAAAACACCCTCATCAAAAAGCATCAGCCGCGCTACAACGTAATGCTGAAGGATGAGAAATCGCCGCTCATCTTCATCTGCATCAAGCAGGAGCGGTTTCCAAGGGTGTTTCTCACGCGCAAATCGTTCAAGGATGGGTCAACTTATTTTGGTCCTTATTTACAGAAATTCAGGGTGGAACAGATCGCCGAGCTGATCCGCAAACTCTTCCAGCTGCGCACCTGCCAGTTGAACCTTTCCGTGGAGAATATTGCTAAAAACAAGTTCAAGCCTTGCCTCGAATACCATATTAAAAACTGCCTGGCGCCTTGTGTGGCCCTGGAATCAGAGGAGTCTTACAATCGCAAAATCGAGCAGATCAGAAATATTCTGAAAGGCAATTTTGCGGCGGTGAAAAATCACCTCAAAGAAGAAATGGCGCGGGCCGCGGCGGAGATGAAGTTCGAGCAGGCCCATGTTCTAAAAGAGAAACTTGCGCTTTTCGAGGATTATC
>JAUSMG010000056.1 GCA_030645295.1 Saprospiraceae bacterium
CAATACTTTTAACCCTTTTTGGGCTGCCGCACGTGCCGTTGTTGTACCTGCTGGACCGCAACCAATAATCACTATGTCATAATCAACAGGATTCATAAATAAATATACAGGATGGTTATCGGCGGATTATTCACGAACGAATTTTCACAATGTAAAGGTGGGTGCACTGCGGTGGCGGCTTGTTACACAATTCCTTGAAAGAGTTGCATCATTCACACATTTCAGGTTCTTAGTAGTCTGGTCGCAGACACCACTATCTTTGCCAGCGTGACCGACTCATACCGAAGCATCGCCGCACCCAGTACCGGCGAATTCAAAGACCGGGGAAGTAAATTCATTGCCTACGCATGGCCCGTACGCAGCGAAGCTGAGGCCATGGAATACCTGGAAAATCTGCGAAAAGAACATTTCAAAGCCCGGCACCATTGCTTCGCCTGGCGCTTCGAACCAGACGGCAGCCGCTTCCGCTCCAACGACGACGGCGAGCCCAGTGGCACTGCAGGGCGACCAATTTTGGGCCAAATCGATTCATTTTCACTGACTTATGTAGTGGTTGTGGTCGTGCGTTACTTTGGCGGAACCCTGCTCGGAACTTCCGGACTCATCCACGCTTACCGGGAAGCTGCTGCCGAGGCCCTGCGCAATGCAGAGATCGTTGAATGTCTCGTGAAGGATTTTTTTCTGCTTGATTTTGATTACGCACTGATGCCCGACATTATGAACGCCGTAAAAAAACTCGAAGTCGAAGTCCTCCGGCAAAGCTTCGAGGAGCGCGGCCAAATCGAAATTGGCATTCGTCAAAGTGAAACCGAAGCCACCCTGTTGCGCTTCAAAGCCCAACTCTGGAAAGTCAGTGAAGAAGAAGCGGCTGGGGTGGACTGGCCATCGGGGTTTAATTTAGCCGTTTCAAAAAGTGATACCCCCGCTTCGTAAAGCCTTCCCGCGCGTAAAAAGCATGTGCTTTTTCGTTCTCCAGATAGGCGTCAAGCATCATCATCTCGCAAGCTTCCGAAAGGGCCAGTTTTTCAATAAAGTCAGTGAGCAACTTTCCAATTCCTTTGGAGCGATGGGTGTCCGCCACGACTACGTTGTCCATCTCCAGGTAGCGGCCGCTATAGATTTTCGTAGCGACCCAAATGCCTGATATGCCCACGCAAACCTTTCCTTCGAACACCGCCACCATTCGGTAACCATGTTCCAGCATATCATCGAGCAAATGCGTGTAGCGCTCCTCGGTCACACCAGGGCTAAGCTGGCGGATGAGTGGGTAGTGGGGCAACATTTCAGATTTTTCGGTCAGGATTTGAAAAGTGTATAGCATGGCGATTAATCAGGATTGCACGTTGTAGAGGAGGCTTAACGTTTGAAAAACAAATCTAACTCCCTTTGGGACAACGCAAAGAAGGATATTTGCGCCCCGTTTGAGCAACTTGGGCATCTTTTTTGTTCTTTAGGGCAAAAGTGCGCTTGTTGCGCGAAAAGTTTTTTTTGAAAAAAATGAACTTTGGATCTTTGGACTAATGGACTCTGGACTTTGATGAGTTTTAACTCAAAAGCCACTGGTTGCTTTAAACAAGCAGGATCCAAGTCAAACAGTCCAACGCCCAACAGTCCAACGTCCAATAATTGAAATTTTGAACATGAAATTTAAACTGCTTATCCTGCTCTTGTTGCCAGTCTTCACCATGACGGCACAATCAGACCCTGTCCCTGCTCCTCCTTCAATCCCTGTCTATAAGGGCGACCCTATGATAAACAAGCCTATTCGCCGGTATAAGCTTGAGAACGATGGTGTGACCTTCGCAGCAGGCATAAAAGTCGAGGAGTTAAAATCACTCGTATACACATTGGCCTCTGACTCGATGCAAGGCCGGGAAACAGGCGAAGTGGGCCAGCGCATGGCCGCTGATTTTATCGCCCAACAATTCAAAGACGCGGGCTTGCCACCAAAGGGCGACAAAGGTTTTTTCCAAAAAATCCTGCTCCAAAGCACCAGCTGGAAAGACATTGGCCTCAAAGTGGCGGGCCAGGAATTCCGTAATCGTACAGATTTTTACGTTTATCCAATGTTCAGCCCTGACAAGCCGCTGACAGAAATGAAGGATCTTATGTTTGTGGGTTATGGCATTGAATCTGAAAAATACAACGATTACAGCAATGCGGATGTGGCGGGAAAAGCGGTTATTTTTTACAATGGCGAACCCATGACAATGGATGGCAAATCACTCATCACGGGTTCAGAATTTCGTTCCAACTGGAGCATAGACTGGCGTAAAAAAGTGCATTTGGCAAAGAAAAAAGGCGCAACAGCAGTGTTCATCATTGACCCCGATTTTGAGGAAAATTTGAAGAAGAACCGCAAATCAATTTCCCTTAACGGTTGGAAACCCGCCAGCTCAGATGCAGAAAAGACAGCAAACGATTTCATTCCCAACCTCTTCATTTCTCCCGTTTTGGCAAAAGCTATTTTAGGCGAAAAAGCCAACAAAGCCGAAAATGAATTGACCGATTTGCGTGAAGGGGAGAAGTTCAAGCCCGTAAAAGTGAAAGCCAAAATAGAACTGCGCCTGGATAAAGAAAGCAAATGGCTGGAAGGATCCAACGTGTTGGCCGTAATCGAAGGCAGCGACGAAAAACTCAAAAAAGAATTCGTTTTTGTCACCGCCCACTACGACCACCTGGGCATGTCTGACAGTACCGTTATCTACAACGGCGCCGACGATAATGCTTCCGGCACCGCAGGCGTAATCGAAATTGCGCGGGCATTTGCGGAGGCCAAAAAACAGGGAGTAGGACCGAAACGCACGGTGGTGTGTATGCTGGTCAGCGGAGAGGAAAAAGGGCTGCTTGGCTCAAAATACTACACTGAATTTCCGCTTTTCCCCCTGGACAATACCATTGTAGACATCAATATTGACATGATCGGCCGGGTGGATGAGCGCCATGCGACCAATCCGGACTACATCTATGTCATTGGTTCTGACCGGCTTAGCACCCACCTGCACGATATCAATGAGATTGTCAATTCCGAGCAAACCAAACTGGAACTTGACTACAAGTACAATGCAAAGGACGACCCCAATCATTACTACGAACGTTCTGACCATTTCAATTTTGCTGAAAAAGGAATTCCGTCCATATTCTTTTTCAATGGCACGCACGCCGACTACCACCGTCCAACGGACACTGCAGACAAGCTCAACTACGAAGTACTCGCCAAACGTGCCCAGCTTGCTTTCTTTGTAGCATGGGAAGCTGCCAACCGTCCCACACGCATTACCCCCAATGTGTCGCAGGATAAGAAAAAGGATGATTAACGTCCATTGTTAAAATGTCCGGTAGTCTGGGATAGCATTTATTAAAGTACCCTTCCTACGGCGTGAAGCTGTAGGAAGGGTGTTTTTTTGTAGCAACTAAATTTAGCCACTAACTGCACGAATTTACACTAACCGGGCCTCACTTACACTCAAATTCGTGTAAATTAGTGCAATTCGTGGCTACCTTTTCAACATGAATTTTATTCAAAAAACAGCGGCTACCATTTTGGGCCACTCGGGTTCAAAGGCCGGGCCATCGGTTCATCACTTTCTCTTTCATTCCCCAGCCCTGAACCGGGATGTTGCATACGATGCTTATTTGCCGGCAGGCTACGACCCGGCCGACGGACAGCAATACCCACTGGTGCTTTTCAACGACGGCCAGGATCTGCCCCGAATGCACTTTGCGGATATCCTCGAAAACTTAGCATCGGACAAAAAGGTCCAGGCCTTTCTCGCCATTGGTATTCACACCTCTGAACGTCGTATTCGGGAATATGGCACCGCCCGGCAGGCCGATTACAAAGGCCGGGGAGATCTTGCTCCGAAATACACGCATTTTATCCTGAAAGAATTGATGCCGCAGATGCACGAGCAGTTCCAGATATCCAGAAAAGCAGCAGACACCGCCTTTGCCGGATTTTCCCTGGGCGGACTTTCAGCGCTCGATATTGCCTGGGCTCACCCGGAAGTTTTTGGGGCAGCAGGCGTTTTTTCCGGCTCCCATTGGTGGCGCTCCTCTGCTGTGCGCCCGGACGACCCTGATGCCGACCGGATCATGCACGACATCGTTCAAAAAGTAACAAAATTTGATAAAAACCAGCGCTTTTGGTTTCAATGCGGCACGCTTGATGAAGAAGAAGACCGCAACAACAACGGCATCATTGATTCGATCGACGACACGATCGACCTCATCCGCGCCCTGCGCGAAAAAGGCATTCCCGAAAAAAATATACGCTATCTGGAAATTGAAAATGGGCGGCACGAGCCGGGAACCTGGGGAGAAGCTATGCCGGATTTTTTGGGGTGGGTGTTCGCAAAAAAATAGCCGCTCCCCGGGTGTTGGAAGAGCGGCCTATATGCCCGACATACTTCTATGGCGGGCTCACTTTTCAAAACCTTCGTAATCGTGTGCAATCGATTCAATCGAAAAATCGAATCAATCGCCCCAATCCCTATGCAACCATTCCCATCTCCTGTTCCAAAAACAGCTCCAGACCAGAATTCTCGCAGCTCTGCAACCAGCCGTGTACGTCAGGCTGCAAGCCCATGCGCAGTTCGTTGATGTGTTTTTTCAGGCGAGAACCTACAGGGCAGTTTGCCTGGTTCACTTCCGGCAACTGGATCTTGCGGTCGCGCCAGGTAATTTCACTCACAGGGCTCACGACAGCAGCGGTTCCGGCGCCAAAGCACTCCTGAAGGGTACCGCGCCAGTAAGCGTCGGCAATTTCGGCAATGCTGAGCAGGCGATCTTCCACGGTGTAGCCCCATTCTTTGAGCAGGGTTATGAATGAATCGCGGGTAATGCCCCGCAGAATCGTGCCGGTAGTGGCGGGGGTGATCACCTTGCCGTCCATCACAAAGAAGAGGTTCATCGTACCCACTTCCTGCACGTACTTTTTCTCCACGGCATCCATCCACATCACCTGGTCGTACCCGGCGGCCTTGGCGCGTTGGGCCGGGAGGAGGGATGCGCCGTAGTTACCGGCGCATTTAGCCTCACCCGCGCCACCCTGGGAGGCGCGGGTAAAGACTTCCTCGACCCACAGTTTAATGGGCTTTGGGTAATAAGGGCCAACAGGGCCTGTGAACACAATAAATCGGTACTTTTCGGAGGTGTGCACACCGAAATACTCATCGGTGGCGAACATTAATGGGCGTATATACAGGGCGTGATCTTCCATGGCCGGAATCCAGTCCCGGTCGAGGTCCACCAGCATTTTCAATGCTTGTGCAAAAAGGTCTTCAGGAATCTCGGGCATACACATCCGCTCTGCCGATACATTGAAGCGGCGGGCGTGCATTTCAGGTCTGAACAACACCGGTTCGCCGTGCATTTTGGTGGCTTTCATGCCTTCAAAAATACTTTGACCGTAGTGCAGTGCGAGATTCGCAGGGGAAATGTCGAGTAAGCCAAAAGGCTCGATCCGGAAGTCTGTCCATTGTTTGCCATCAAAATCGGCGACAAACATGTGGTCGGAAATCACCTTACCAAAAGGCAGGTTGTTAAAGTCAACGGAAGAGAGTTTGGACTGGGTGGTCTGGGTGACTTTGACCGGGTATTTTACAGCCATAAAATTAGGAAGTTGACTATGGTGAAAACCTGTTGAATAACGAGACAAAGGTATTTCTCTTTGCGAGAACAAAAAAAATTTTATTCTAAAATTATGAATTTTTTTTGAGGGTTGGCAGAATTATTATTCCCCAAGAGGTTGTTTTCTGTGCGAAAATATTTTTTAGCCATTTACAACCAGCCGATTATGGTTGAAAATTTGGCAGTCCCGGCCAGCACAAGAAACCTGTATTGAATAACTAATCTTACGTTTACCCAACTTTTTTAACCCGGTTCCGAGTCATGATTTTTCAAAAGTACAAATACGCCACCCCCATTTTACTCCTGTTTGCAATGTTTTGCGCACTGCAAGCCCCTGCTCAAAACAATCCCTACCGCCGTCCGCCTGCCGATGTGGCTGCCATTGTGGAAGCCAGGCCTACGCCGCAAGTAAGCATGAATCCTACCCGCGATGCCCTTTTGCTCACCAGCTACAATCCAAACCCGGGTATTGCAACGCTGGCACAGCCCTTTCTGAAACTTGCCGGGCAACGCGTAAACCCACAGATCAATGCCCGTCAGCGGATCACGGAGTTTACTGGCTGCGAGGTACAATGGATTGGTGAAGGAAAAAATGTGACGATCGAAATGCCCAAAACCGGGCGTATGGCCGGACCAGCGTTCTGGTCGCCCGATGGCAAACGACTGGCTTTTGCCGTTGATGTGGCCGAGGGGGTGCAACTCTGGGTTGCCGATGCCCGCACGGGCAAGAGCAGGCGAGTGGGCACTCTGCTCCTCAATGATGTGCTGGCCACTGCATTCTTCTGGCTTGAAGACAGCGAGCGGCTTCTGGTGCGCAGCATTCCACCCAACCGCGGTCCTGCACCGAGCGCAACCGTAGTGCCAACGGGGCCTTCCATCGAAGAGAGCTCAGGCAAGGTTTCTCAGGTAATGACGTACCAGGATCTCCTGAAAAACGAGCACGATGAGCTGCTTTTTGAGTATTATGCTACAAGCCAATTGGTGGTAGCAAATGTAAATACCGGCCAGCTGCAAAAGCTTGGGACCCCGGGGCTTTACACTGTTGTTGACTGGTCGCCAGATGAAAAATATGTGCTGGTGACGCAGTTGCGGAAGCCTTTTTCCTACCGGGTGCAATTCAGTAATTTTTCCCGAAAAACAGAGATCTGGGATCAAAATGGGAAAAGCGTGCGCAGCTTGGCTGAATTTCCAGTGACCGACGAAATACCCCGCCAGGGAACGGTAGTCGGGCCACGATCTTTTGAATGGCAGCCCATTCACGGGGCTCGCCTGCTCTGGGCAGAAGCGCTCGATGGCGGCGACCCTAAGCGAAAGGTGGATTTTCGCGACAAGATCATGCTGCTTGATGCGCCTTTTTCGGGCGAGGCCCGCGAAATTTTGAAAACAAAATATCGCTACTCAGGATTTGAATGGTTGTCCGCAAAAGATGCAGGTCTCCTGACTGAATACGACCGTGACCGTCGATGGTTCACTACCTATCGTATTGATATTCAAAATCCTATGG
>JAUSMG010000061.1 GCA_030645295.1 Saprospiraceae bacterium
GCGCACTTGATGCGGACAGATCCCGTCAGGAGGACAACTCACGTTGAGTTATTGTTAGGAAAATAATTGATTCCTATAATTACTTGATTTTCAAAAAATATGTGCATACCTTAGGTCATAATGACCCAATGACGATAATGACACCATGACGAATAAAAAACTCTTCCTCCTCGACGGCCACGCGCTTATCTACCGCGCCCATTTCGCGTTTATTGCCCGCCCACTCATGAACTCGAAAGGCTGGAATGTATCTGCCGTGCAAGGCTTTATGCGCACGATGTGGGAACTGATGCAGAACGAAAAACCCACGCACATCGCCGTAGTCTTCGACCCCAGAGGCGGCACCTTTCGCAACGAAAAATACGAGGCCTATAAAGCCAATCGCGAGGCACAACCCGAAGACATCACTTTTGCCCTCCCTTGGGTGAACAAGATCGTCCGGGCCATGAATATTCCAGTCGTCATCGTGCCCAATTACGAAGCAGACGATGTGATCGGTACCCTCGCAAAACAGGCTGAAAAAGAAGGTTATACGACCTACATGGTCACGCCCGACAAGGATTTTGGGCAATTGGTGAGCGAGAATATTCGACTTTACAAACCCAGCAAAGGCGGCGAACCCGCCGAAATCTGGGGTCCAAAAGAGGTCTGCGAACGCTGGTGCATCAAGCGTGTGGATCAAGTGGTAGACATGCTTGGCCTCATGGGCGACTCGGTGGACAATATCCCCGGACTGCCCGGCATAGGTGAAAAAACGGCTTGCAAACTCCTCGATGAATACGACAACATCGAAAACCTGATCGCCAACGCTGATAAACTCAAAGGCAAACAGCAGGAAATTGTAAAAACCCACCATGAAAAAGCCACGCTTTCCAAGTGGCTGGCAACGATTGATATCAACTCTCCCGTTCAGTTCCACGAAAGAGAATTTGAGATCGAGCCATTCAACCGCGAGGAACTGCTGGAGATTTTTAAAGAATTGGAATTCAAGACCCTGGCCGATGCGATTCTGCGCAGTCCCTGGGCAGGCGCTGCAGTACCGGCGGCTTCAGCCGCAGGAGGGCCAACGGGGAATCCTGCGGCGAAAGCCGCCGGTACAACCAAACCCGCCAAAGCCCCCGCCACAGGTGCGGGCACGCAGGGAAATTTATTTGGTGAACCCGAAATGGAATCGCAATCCATCGCCTCACCCCTCGAACCGCATGAAGGGACCTTCCACACGCGCGGAACCCATAACATTGAAAATACAGAACACACTTACCACCTGGCCGATACGCCGGATAAACGTGCAGAACTCATCACGCTGCTGAAAAAATCAAAGGCTATTTCTTACGATTCAGAGACCACAGCCATCGAAGCCCCACAGGCCGATCTGGTGGGATTTTCCTTTGCGGTTAAAACCTTCGAAGCCTGGTATGTGCCCATTCCGGCCGAGCGCAGCGAAGCACAAAAAATCGTGGAAGAATTCAGGCCAGTATTTGAAGATGAGAAGATTGTAAAGATCGGGCAGAACCTGAAATACGACGCTATCGTACTGTTGAACTACGACTGCGAGCTTCGCGGCCCATATTGGGATACCATGTTGGCACACTACCTGCTCGAACCGGACCTCCGCCACAACATGAACTACATGGCGGAAACCCTGCTGAACTATGCGCCGGTAAAGATCGAAGAACTCATCGGGAAGAAAAAGCCGGGTATCAAACAAGGCACCATGCGCGATGTGCCCATTGAGATCATCAAAGAATACGCTGGAGAAGATGCCGATGTGACCCTGCGCCTGCGGGATGTGTTAAAACCCAAACTTGAGGAAGGCGGTGAAGTACTGGTCAAACTTTTTGAAGCAGTGGAAACTCCGCTTGTGAAGGTATTGACCGACATTGAACACGCGGGGGTACGGATCGACCCCGATTTTTTGAAGGAATATTCCGGCGAACTTGCGGTGCTGATCGTGGCCCTGGAAGAAAAAATATTGAAGGAAGCGGGCTTCAATTTTAACATCGCCAGCCCTAAACAGGTGGGTGAGGCCTTGTTTGATCAATTGAAATTGCCCTATCCCGGCAAAAAAATGAAGTCGGGACAGTACTCCACGGATGAGGAAATTCTTTCGGAACTGGCTGTAAATCACCCGATTTGCGCAGATATCCTCTCGCACCGCGGGTTGATGAAACTGAAGTCTACCTACGTGGACGCGTTGCCCGCGCTGGTAAACCCGCGTACGGGTCGGGTACATTCATCTTTCAATCAGGCGCTTGTGGCTTCCGGCAGGCTCAGCAGCCAAAACCCCAACCTGCAAAACATCCCCATCCGCACCGCAGAAGGTCGGAAAGTGCGCGAGGCATTCATTCCCCGCGATGCAGAGCATGTGATTCTCAGCGCCGACTATTCGCAAATCGAGCTTCGACTCATTGCCGAGATCAGCGGCGACAAAGCCATGCTCGAGGCTTTCCAAAACAAACTCGACATCCATACGGCCACTGCTGCCGGCGTGTACGGCGTTCCGCTCGACCAGGTCACCAGCGATCAGCGTCGGGCCGCCAAGACCGTCAATTTCAGCATCATCTATGGCGCAGGCGCCAGCAATCTGAGTCAACAACTTGGCATCAAGCGCAGCGAAGCCAAAGAGTTGATTGAGAACTATTTCCGGCAATATTCCGGACTGCGTGGGTACATGACCAGCATCGTCGAATTTGCCCGCGCCAACGGCTACGTCGAGACCATGCTGGGCCGCCGCCGCTATCTGCGTGACATCAATTCTGGTAACGGAATGATGCGCTCCATGAGTGAACGCATTGCGATTAACACGCCCATCCAAGGCTCTGCCGCCGATCTCATCAAGGTGGCAATGATCAATATCCGCGAGGCCATGCGCGAGGCTGGACTAAAATCGCAAATGATCCTGCAGGTACACGATGAATTGGTGTTTGATGTCCGAAAGGACGAATTGGAGCGGATCAAGCCCTTGATCTTTGACAAAATGACGACGGCGCTGCCAAATTTAAAAGTGCCGATTTTGGTGGAGATCGGGGTGGGGGAGAATTGGCTGGAGGCGCATTAGAGGAATCTCACTTCTTCTTATTCTTCTTTCTATTTTTCGCCTTCCACTCCTCCGCCTGCTCGATCTCCAGCATAACCGCTTTCCACTTGTCCGGCTCTTCTTTGGTGAGCACCAGCGTCTCGGAATATTCCGTTTTGCTTAATTTCATTACCTGGATCGGCTTGTCGAGAAAAGCCTCGATCTCTGCCAGCATTCCCTTTTCTTCGGGACTGCAAAACGATACGGCCAGGCCTTTTTTGTCGCCACGGCCTGTTCGGCCCACACGGTGGACATAATTTTCGGTCACATCGGGCAGGTCGTAGTTGACCACATAATCCACATCAGGAATGTCAATGCCGCGCGCACTCACATCCGTGGCGACCAGCACTTTTACCGTGCCGCTTCTGAATTGGTTCATCACCGTTAAGCGGTCTTTTTGTTCTTTGTCGCCGTGGATCGTAATGCTTTGAATTCCAACCCGTACCATGGCCTTCATCACACGTTCGGCGCGGACTTTGGTGCGTACGAACACGAGGATCTTGCTTTCCGGGTTCTCGCTGATGAGTCGTTCGAGGAAAAAACGCTTGTCGTCCATCTCCACAAAAGCCACCGAGTGGTTGATGTTTTTGGCTACGGGGTCTTTGGGCGATATCTGTATCCGAATGGCGCGGGTGACCAGTGAGTAGGCCAGTTCTTTGATGGTTTCGTTGATGGTGGCGGAAAAAAACAGCGTTTGGCGCTTGCGGGGTAAAAATTTCATCAGATCGCGGATGTCGCGGATGAAACCCAGGTCCAGCATGTGGTCTGCCTCATCGAGCACCAGAATTTCCACCCGCTCCAGCCGTATAAAACCCTGACTGACAAGGTCGAACATCCGTCCGGGCGTGGTAACCAGAATGTCGATCCCTTTTTCCAGACGTTCAATTTGTGGGCCTTGTTCCACACCGCCAAACACACAAAATGTCTTCACCCGGGTATGGCGGCCCAGTTTTTCAAATACTTCTGTGATCTGCAAAGCCAGTTCTCGCGTCGGCACCATCACCACACATTTGATGCCTTCGGAACGTCCCGACACCTTGCGATCATGCAACAGGTGAATGATCGGGATGGCAAAGGCCGCCGTTTTGCCCGTTCCCGTTTGGGCAATGGCCAGCACGTCCTCCCCTTTCAAAATGGGAGGAATGGCCTTGTATTGAATATCCGTCGGTCGCCGGAACTCCATTTCCTCCAAATTGCGCTTGATCTCGGTTGCAATGCGGTATTCTTCGAACTTCATATTGGTGGTGATTGTTTACCCGCCAAAGCCTTCCTGCCCGCCAAGTCTCGGCAGGCGGGGGCGTAGGAGGGGGGTGATTCGTGGATTAGTGCCGACAAAGGTACACTTAGCAAATTTGGTCGAAAGTGGGAATTGGAAAGGGATGGTTCAACAATGGTATAGTAGTTTTGAGGGTTCAATTCACTTTTTAATGAAAAGACTATGAAACTACTGTCTACCTCTTTATTTCTGCTGTTGTCCTGTTATCTGAGTGGCCAAACCATTTTTGTGAAGTCCAACGCACTTGGCCTGAACGATGGAAGCTCCTGGGTAAATGCCTTTGTTTCGCTGGATGCCGCCCTGAGCGTTGCTGCGCCGGGTACGGAGATCTGGGTCAGCGCCGGCACCTACAAACC
>JAUSMG010000067.1 GCA_030645295.1 Saprospiraceae bacterium
TCCAGCATGTGCAGGAAAATGGTGGCGAGGCGATGATGACCAATCCAGATCATCCAAGCGGTACAGATCGGGCTGCAGAAGTAGCGCAGCATATCCCGGAAGCTCAAATTATATTGAATGTCCAGGGCGATGAGCCGTTTATTCAGCCGCAACAAATTGATCTGCTGGCAGATACCTTGCTTAAAAATCCAAATTCCGCTATTGCTACACTCGCCAAAAAAATAGAACGCGTAGACTTTTTAAATAATCCGAATGTAGTAAAAGTTGTCTTTTCTGAGAAAGTCGGAGCGATCTATTTCAGTCGCCACCCGATCCCGTTTGTGCGGGGCGTCGAACCCGAGAACTGGCTTGAAAAACAAGAATTTTACAAGCATATTGGGCTTTATGGCTTCCGGCGCGATGCCCTCCTGGAAATTGCAGGCCTCTCCCCTACCCCTCTGGAAATTGCCGAATCTTTGGAGCAGCTGCGCTGGCTGGAGCATGGATTTCGGATCGCGGTGGGCGTTACAGAATGGGAGACTTTAGGGGTAGATACGCCGGAGGATTTAGAGTGGTTGATAGACAAATAAAAAAATTTGACCCTGTTCCAATCCTACCCCGGAAACGACACTTTCCCCATCCCCACCATTGGAATACCGCCGAGAACCGCCCTCTCTCCTACCCTGCCCGCCACCGTCTCATTGGCCAAAACGGCAAAGAGCACTGCCTCCTTGGCGTCTCCGTCAAGGCCCAGCTTTTTCATTGGAGAAATTTTGAACTGCGGCAGTTTTTCTTTTAAATAACTAATAATCAATGGATTGTGCGCCCCGCCGCCGCTTAGGTAAAGTGATTGGTTTATTGGTTTATTGGTGATTGGTGATTGGTGGATTGGCTGCCGTGATAAAATGATGGCCTCTGCAATGGTATCGGTTGTAAGTTTGGTGAGTGTAGTCATCACATCAAAAGGATTGGGATTGCCTTTCGGCAGTTGTGCAATGGCCGCCTTGACCCACTTCAACGAAAACAATTCAGGGCCAATGGTTTTGGGGAGGGCCTTTGCAAAAAATGGTTCTGATTTCAGGATCTCCAGCAGACGTTCGTCCACCCGACCATTGGCGGCGAGGCGGGCGCCCTCGTCAAAAGGAACACCAAAAAGTTCGCGGGCAAATGCGTCAAGCAGGGTGTTTCCGGGACCAGTGTCGGTCGCAAATGCCTGAGTAGGGTCCTGATTTGCAGGGAGATAGGTAAAGTTTGCGATGCCTCCGATATTGAGCAGATAGCGCTCCTCCCCTTTTTTAGAGAACAAAAAATAATCCCCGTAAAGTGCGAGTGGAGCGCCTTCTCCCCCTGCGGCAACGTGCTTTTGCCGAAAATCTGAAAGGGTAATAATGCCTGTTCTGACCGCCAGATGGTCGCCATCGCCGATTTGGAGCGTTGCGTTGGGATAGTTGGGTAGCCCGTGATAAACGCGTGGCGCGTGGAACACCGTTTGTCCGTGCGAGGCGAGTAAATCTACCGCTTCGGGCTTGATGTTCCATTTTGTGAGGCATAGGTTTACCAGTTCCGCATGTCGCTCAGCGATCAGTGCATTGAGCAATACAAGGTGTTGAAAATCAATTTTTTTTTGGGCAAATACTCGTCGAATTTCATTTTTGAAATCCTCGTCATACGGTAGGGTTTCAAACTGCAGCACCTTCACCCGCGTACGCTGCCCGGAGCCTGAAAATGAGCACAAAGCCACATCCAAGCCATCCAAAGAGGTGCCCGACATAAGCCCGATGATCTTTCGAGTGCGCTTTTTGGCAATTGCACCCAGTTGAAAAACATGCTGTTTCATAAATTCTGGCGAATTTCCTGCGGCATTTTGGAGTGCCACTATTTATTTCTTTCGTTTTTAAATTTCGTTTCAAAAATCTGGGAATGGCGAATGTAGGATTATACTTTTGCTGCGCCCATATTTTGATTTCACCGTCGGCGTTTCGACACCACCTCAGCGAAGCGCCTTCATTATTACCGTTTATGGCAAACGCCCGCTTAACCGCCATTGGAATGGCTGTCCCAGAAAAAGTCATTACCAACGCTTATTTTGAATCTCTGATCGAGACCACCGATGAGTGGATCGTATCGCGTACAGGCATCAAAACGCGTTATCACACGGGTCCAAATGAGTTTACCAGCGATTTGTGCGTGAGGGCTGTTCAAGACCTGGCATCACAATACCCCAGTGTTTCATTGAAGGAGGTGGACATGATTCTGGTGGCCACTACCTCTCCGGACCAGCCCATGCCCAGTATGGCTTGCCGGGTTCAGCACCGGCTTTCGCTTTCTAACGCCGGGGCTTTGGATATCTATGCCGCCTGCGCCGGATTTTCTTACGGCGTGGTTATGGCAAAAGGGCTTATTGCCGGCGGAATTCACAAAAAAATACTGGTTTTAGGTGCAGAAACGCTTTCGAAAGTGACTGATTTTACGGATCGGAGTTCTTGTATGCTATTTGGCGACGGGGCCGGAGCTGTACTGGTAGAGGCCGACGAAACGGGAAATATCGGCGTTGGCGTTACTGGTGCAAGTGGAGAAGGCGGACCAGACCTTTACATCTCCGGATTTGCGGAAAGCATTGATGGACAGCTACTTACAATGAATCGATGTATCGTACAGAATGGTCGGAAGGTTTTTAAGTGGGCCGTGAATAAGGCCATCGAACAAATGCCAATTTTGGCTGCAGCCAACGGCCTAAGCCTTTCTGACATAGACTGGTTCGTGCCCCACAGCGCAAATCTGCGCATCATTGAAGCAATTTGCAAGGACACCGGTTTTCCCATGGAGAAAACCCTGGAAAGCATCGTTGACTATGGCAATACCTCCTCTGCCAGCATTCCGATCGCGCTTTACAATGGCATAAGATCGGGCAAGGTGAAGCGGGGCGATAAAATCATGATTTTTGGATTTGGTGGTGGACTGGCTTATGCGGGTGTGGTGATTACTTGGTAGTTTGGCGTAACTTTGCCCGTCAAAAGCCGACCTGCAAATGCAAGAAAGTCAGTCTTTTATACCCAAGAGCAGCAGCCTGACGGAGGACGAGGTCAAGCGGCGGTTCATGCCTTTTCTGCGCGATTTCTACAAAAATCGCTACGAACCGATGTCCAATACGGTGTCGGTGGAACTCGACAACGTGAGCAAGGAAGGCTGGGTAGCCGATGGCAAGATTGCCTTTCGGAAGTCAGACGGCTCCGCTTTTGTCTGCACCTATGAAGCCACTTCACGCGACAAAGCTGAGGAGGTGAAGTTCCAACTTAATGTCCACTATTTGCTCTGGGATTGCGCCGCATTCGGCATGGTTTGCGCCGCAATGGCCTATATTTTCTTCTTTCAGACCGATCTGCTTTGGCTGGTGGAATTAAAAACGGTGGGCAATATCGGCCTGCTGCTGGGCACGGGCATGATCGGATTTTTTTCCTGGTATTT
>JAUSMG010000071.1 GCA_030645295.1 Saprospiraceae bacterium
AACGCAGTATTTCAATGAACTAATCGTTGATAGAGTTTTTGACGTGTTCGCCAATATCCCGAACCTCACAAAAAGTCATCCAGCATTGCAAATCCTATACAATCTTGGCAAAATCGCCGCCTAATTCTTCACGAACCATTGAGTTTATGAACCTTTCAAAAACATCCCCATTATAAAATAATAATTTGGAGTGTTTATTTCCCATTAAATCTACGCTTTCTTCAAGTTTATTGCCTTCGGCATCTACAAACACATCGCCAGCATTCACCCAATCTCCTGTAAATATTCCTTCATAGATATCAAATTTTTCAGTGAATATTCTTCCTTGCCCGTAAGCTTTCCCTTTTCGGAATTCTCCTTCGTAAATTACTCCGTTTGGCAAAAACCTTATTCCCTTGCCGTGAGGTTGGTCATCTAAAAATTCACCCTCGTATTGCACTCCACTTTCATAAGATATCTTGCCTTTCCCATTTTTTCTACCTTCCCAAAATTCTCCTTCATAGGTAAGCTTTTCTAAATAATCAATCAACTTTCCCTTTTTATGAAATGAAAGACCTTTCACCTCGCCTTCATACGTGAATGTATTTGTTTTATACACTGCTTGACCAGTGTACACATTGTCCAAAAAATCGCCAATGTATTCGCGACCGTCACCCCAAGAGTATTTCCCTTTCCCAGTCCTTTTATCATGCTGAAACGAGCCTTTATATTCTTCTCCGGAGGTCCAAATAATCTTAGAGCGTGTTCGGGAATTTTATTCGTTCAATGGGCATATTCGTTGCAGCATAATGGTCATATTGGCTAAAATCACCCATGTTACAGAAGATTGTATCGTATACTCGTAGTCTTTGACCACTCTTCGGAAGAAATTTGTCCATGCGATCGTCCGTTCTACCACCCACCGCTTTGCAATTGGTACAAACCCTTTGACGCTTTCGGGTCGAGAAGCCCTTTCAAAAATCAGCCCCTTCTCCTGTGCTTTTTTTGCAAAGACACCGATATAGGCATCGTCCCCAAGTGTTTTTTCCAACCTTATATCAAAGGTCGAAATATCATCTAATAATGGACTTCCTCCCGGCCCATCATGGTTATTGGCAGCATGAACAAGTACCCGCCAAATCCGGCCTCCTGTATCCACTAATAGTTGCCGCTTCCGACCATTGACCTTCTTGTTGTTATCAATACCTCGATCCTCATAAATCAATGGAGAAAGTTTAACACTCTGACTATCAACACACATCAAGGATGGAGTAGCATAACGATCAGATTGGATTCGATCCAATTTATTGAGTTGATCGTTCATGCGAACAAGGGTTCCATCTTTCTTCCAAGACTCAAAATAGTAGTTCACCGCTCGCCATTTGGGAAAATTAGCTGGTAGATTCCGCCATTGGCATCCTACTCGAACCATGTACAGCAAGGCATCTATTACAGCCCGTAAGTTTACCGTTCGTTTGCGTTTTAGGTTTAAAAAGGGTGATATTGCATCCCATTGGGAGTCGGTAAGTTCTCTGAACTTTTTTGTCATCTCTTCGAAGTTTAGTCACTCCAAAGATAGACCCGGCTCTCATTTTAAAATTCCCGAACACGCTCTTAGCATTATCGTCATGTCGAAGATTATTGACAAAATTTCCTGTGTACACAAAGTTTGAGTTTCTGTAAAGAGATTTCGCAGTACCATATCCATTCGCTTTCCCTCTAATTATTTCACCTTCATATTCAATTCTATTGCCTTCAGAATCTGTGAAATGTAGTAAGCCCGAAGTTTTTGAAGCAGTTTCAGGATGTTTTTCAAACTGCCTCTCCCAAAGCAAGTCATCTACAATTCTCTTTAGGGTTTCAACCACATTGAAATAGCCTGAATCAATTGGAGCCCAATTAATTATAGCAATCCCATTTTCGGGCAGGGCTTGTAATTTCCCAAGTGGGGTTTCTTGCCAAAGACATGGGCGAAGGATTACTGGAATCACTTTTGTTTCTCCCTTTTCATCCCGTTGTATGGCTTTTTGCACTTCACTCTCATAAAAGTATTTTGAAAAAATTGAATATTGGCTGACTAGAAGGAGAATTATCTCAGCGGAATTCAACTCCTCATAAATTCTCTCCTCCCATTTATCTCCTGGTCTTATTTCTCCGTCGTACCATACAGTCACCTTTCCAGATATTTCAAGTGGGGCGAACTGCATTCGAAGTTCTTCGAGCAAATCAAGGTCCTTATGAGAATATGCGATGAAAATTTTGATAGGTTCGTTTTCCATGGTAAGCTATTTCTTTCGGGAAGGTAAGCCGCCACACTCTTCTCCGCAACATACTCCAGCACATCCTCCGGCTGGCAATCCAGCGCCTTGCAGATGGTTTTCCCAAGATCGGAGTTCGGGAAAGAAGTGACACTTTTTAAAAAAAGTGTCACTTCACCAAGACAAACGCCGCGTCGGTGTCTTGTGACCCGGCGCGGCGTTTTTTCTGGCTGAATTACCAGCAACTAAAGCGAATTTTTTTGATAGTAATTACTTCGCCAACACAACCCTAAGCACAATTGATTCTTCTCCGGCTTGCACACTGAGCAGGTACAAGCCATTCGTGAGGTTATGCATAGGGACGGATATATTGTTCTGGCCTTCGATAGCAGGTACCACTTGTTGCAGCACCAGCCTGCCAGCCAGATCCCTCAACTGAAGGGTCGTTTCCAGATTGCCGGTAGCATCAAACTGAATATTGATATGATCCGTGGCAGGATTCGGACCGGCCCGGAAATTGGTAATACCGGGCTGTTCATCATTTTCCAAACCGTTAAAATTCCTGTCGCCACCGCCACCGTTGAAGGCAGGCTGCTGACAACCGGTGATCACCACATCATCAATGTAGACCCGATCATCGTCGGCAGAGGCATCCGCACGGAATCGAAGGCGGGTGTTGGTTGTAAATGGTCCGGCGATTACTACCTGTCCTGCTGTATGCACCCCGTTTGAAAATTGAGTTCCGGCATTAAAATCGCCGACCGTAGTATAGCTCGAGCCCCCATTGGTAGATATTTGAACCCAAAAATCCTCGCCATTTTCAAAGCTAATCGCGTAGTAGGAGAAATCTACGGTCAGTTCATCATAAGACGTCCAATTCTGGTTTGTCGTAGACATAACCGAGGAATTTGTATTGTCGCGGAGGAGAATGCTGTAGGTCGGCGAATTGGCGTAACTGGCGTTATTCGTCCGGATACAATCGGTTCCTCCGTCGGTCCATATACCGAAACCTGTTTCGAAATTGTTGGAATTGATGGATACATAAGAACAGGGTCCACCACCTCCACAGGCGGTTAAACAGGCAGCATTATACACTTCGGATCGGATACGGTCGCCGGGTTGGGGGCCAAAACCGTTGTTAAAATTGATGCCGATATTGCCAAGCAGATGGCAATAGCTCATGATGGTTCCGCCGTTAGTTGGCAAATCGGCATTGCAGCCTTCACTGTAGCCTGCAGTTGGTCCGCAACCGTCTATCGCCGTATTGTTGCCATTCCACTTGCATGCATGCGTATGCGGGGATCCCAGGTTATGCCCAAGTTCATGGGTAATAACCTCCACCGTCCAGGAATAAGTGGGCACATTATTGTACGTGGAATAAATACTGCTGTAGCCCACGCCGTAATAGCCATTGCATAAAACGTCGAGATAAGCGACACCTCCCAGGTTATGGATGCCCACAAGGTGCGCGAGATCCCCATTGTAAACGCCATTTTTAGCATTTCTAAACTGGTTGAGGTAGTCGCTAGCAGTTGGGCCGGTATATGGATCCACGATATC
>JAUSMG010000078.1 GCA_030645295.1 Saprospiraceae bacterium
CGTTTGACATCGTGGAGCTCCGCAAGTTGATCCTGGGCATTTACACAGAGCTGCCGAACAATACTTCCTGGCGTTTTGTGGACAAAGCCTACCAGTTCCCGAACGTGAATAACCCATTCCAGGCCCTGTTCCCCGAAACCATTTCGGTGGCAGATGCAATGGCAAGTCAGATCGGACAGGACTTCCTGGGGGTCAAGATCGGTGATGTAAACAACACCTCCATTGCCAACGCTACGATGCAGGCAGAAGACCGGACCTCCGGCACGGCACTGTTCGATGTGGAAGATCAGGATGTTAGCGCAGGCAAAGAGTTCGAGGTAACGTTCAGATCTGCGCAGCAGTTGAAAGGCTTCCAGTTTACGATGCTCCTCAACGGCCTCGAAGCAGTAGGCGCAGTAGAATCAGACCATGTGACGGCTTCGAACTTCGGTATGGTATTCAACGATGCTGCAACGGTTTCGATTGACGGTGCACAAGCGTTCACGCTCCGCTTCCGGGCTACCAAGTCTGGTAAGTTAAGTGAGATGTTGGGTGTGTCGGGTTCGATTACCCGCGCAGAGGCTTATTTACCTGCTGAAGCTCCGGCGCAAGCGGGTGATGTTCAGAGAGTAGGTGTAGCCTTCCGATTTGGCGGCAAGACTATCTCTGGTGTTGGTTTTGAATTGTACCAGAATCAGCCAAACCCGTTTGTTAACAAGACGAGCATTGGTTTCCATCTGCCAGAAGCAGCGGAAGCAACGCTTTCAATCTTCGATGAAACGGGCCGAATGGTGTACCAGCAGAAAGGACAGTTCGCGAAGGGCGAGAACACGGTCACGCTTGATCGCGCGCTTCTGAACACCACGGGTGTATTGTACTACAAACTGGAAACGGGAACTGATTCTGAAACGAAGAAGATGATACAGGCGAAGTAGGGCGCGGGGCTTGTCCCCGCCCACGATGATGATACAGGCGTAGGACGCGGGGCTTGTCCCCGCCCACGATGATACAGGAGAAGTAGTATTTGTCTTAGACAAATTGATGACAACAGCCCCGGCCCGTTCAGACGGCGTCGGGGCTGTTGCTGTATCGGCGGCTTCCGCCACAGGATTCCTTGAAAAAAAGGCCAAAAACATGCCCTTCGGGCTCCGGCAGCCAAAGCAGCCAGACCGGAAAGCAATTCATGTCCTACCTGCCAAGTGGTAAAATGAATCAGGAGATAATGAAAGGAAGTGCATTGTAAACCAACCGCAAAAAAAATCCGGTTGCAGCATTTGCAACCGGATTAGTAGGAAGATTAAAGCGGTAAGAAATTAAAGGTTTAAAATGATTTCACGTTAAAGATAATCCGAGGGCGCCTTCCCAAAACGCTCTTTGAAGGTTTTTGTAAAATAACTGCTGTATTCCAGCCCCACCGCATGGGCTACTTCAGTCACGGTGAGATAGGTGCCTCTCTCCAACAATTGAAGAGCCTTAGCCATGCGCGCCTCCATCATGTATTCATTGGGCGAAAAACCGGTATATTGTTTGATCCGGTTTCTGAAAGTTCGTTCACTCGCGGCCATTTTGTGCGCCAGTTCTGGCACCCTGATATTTGCATTCCCGATCTCTTTTTGTACAATTTCCTCCAGTTCTTTAAGCCATCTCGATTGGAAGGATGCATTTTCAACCTCTTCCTGAGCTTGTTCGGGTTCCCTACCGGAAGAAACCGCCTGTGCATAGGCCTCCTTTCTTCTTCGATTGTTGTTCAATAAACCATTTACTCGGGCCATCAGCTCGTCGCTTTCAAAGGGCTTGGTGATATAACCATCTACCCCGAGTAAAAGCGCCTGCATCACCGAGGCCTTTTCAGCATGTGCAGTCAGGAACAAAATGGGCGTAAAATTCTGCTTTTCACTCCGTAAGCTCTGTAACAACTCAAATCCGTCCAGAATGGGCATACCAATGTCGCTGATTATCAGATCAACTTCATGCTGATACAGTACAGACAATGCCTCCCGACCGTTGGAGGCGTAAAGTACATGATGGGTTTCTTCCAAAAGAGAGCCTAAATATTCCCGTATATCCACATCATCTTCCACCACAAGGATATTCGAAGGCGCGATGATTAGCTCCGGAACCCAGGAAGGGTTGACTGTCGTTTGATTCACAAGTAGCAGAACGTTTTAAGATGCATTGATTTAAAATCTCTGCAATCTAGGTATTCACAAAAGTGGGGCCTTCGCGTTGAAAATAATCGGTACAAAATGGGATGAATTCGGCAAATTTATTGCTCCGGCAGTCCAGGTTGTCCCCTTTAGCCGCTCAAAAAACGTCCGAATCCTCGTGTTTTGCCGGGGCAGCAGCGGGGTTCACTACATTGCAGGGTATGGAAAGGAGTATGGTGGTTCCTTTGCCAGGGCTGCTTTGAGCCTCAATTTTTCCGCCCAGCAGGTTAGTATAGTGTCGACACATGGCCAATCCGATGCCAAAACCCCGTTTCCCGGCATGGTCGCTTCCGGTGGAGATCTGATAATACCGTTCAAAAATTCTCGGCATGTGCTCCACTGCTATCCCGATGCCCGTATCTTGAACCAAAACCTGTAGTAACCCGTCTGGAGTCCAATGGGCATTTACTTGAACAGAACCGCCTGCGGGGGTGAATTTGAATGCATTCTGAACGAGGTTGATCAGAATTTTTTCCAGTTTTCGGACATCTATTTGAACATTCAGGCCGGGAGACAAGGTATGTGATAGTTGAAAGGAAACATTTTTTTGCATAGCGACCCCTTCGAAATCCTGACATATGCGGGTAATGAAATTTGCCAGGGGAGCGATTCCATTTTCTATCGGCACCATGCCTGCTTCCAGTTTACTGATTTCCAGGACTTCATCCACCAAGTGTAGGATTTTTTTTGCATTACGGTGCACCCGTTCCAGCCGATCCCGGTAGTGTACCGGCAAATCTTCCCGCTTTAAAAAATCGTTCACCGGCCCTATGATCAGCGTGAGTGGATTTCGAATCTCATGACTCACATCCTGGAAAAACCGGTTTTTTTCTTCATCCAGTTTATGCAGGCTTTCTGCCTGTTTTGCAATAACGTCTCGTTCCTGCTGCAACTCAACCGTTTTTTCAGCCACCTCGGCAGCCAGGCGGCGACTAAGTTGGCGCAATTGTTGTTGCCGCCATCTGGTAAGAAATATCGTTAGCCCTACAATGAGTATAGCTGCCAGGAACAGAAACCAGGCTTTAATATAATAGGGCCGGTCCACCCGTATGGGCAATTTCAGGCTGGCGGCTTGCAACAAACTGTTTTCGGAAAATGTAGCGCCCAATTCCAGCGTATAGTGGCCAAAAGGCAACCGATACACAGAAAATCTGGGCTCAGACAACTTGTGCCAGCCGGAGTCGATCTCCGGGATTCGCCAACGGTATTGAATATGCTCCCGAAGAAATGCCGGGACGCAAAAGTTGATCTCTAACTCGTCGGCGCCATGCGGAATCAGCAGGGTTTTATTTCCAAAAAGCGCCGCATGGGTCAGATTGAATGGAGCGTCTGATGAATGGTTTTGTTTGAGGTACAGCCCCAATAATTGAATGTTTAGTTCCTGAGAAGGTGGTTTTTCGGTCAAACTATCCGGGTGGAAGGAAACAATCCCGTATACGCCTCCAAAATACAGTCGCCCTGAGGGATCCTGATAATGGGACAATCGGTTGAATTCATTTCCGGGCAGGCCGTCTAAAGACGTAAAAGTCCTGAACTTGTCCTTTTTTTTATCGAAGCACAACAATCCGTTTTGGCTCGGCATCCACAATCGTTCGTGGCGATCTTCATACACAGCGTGGATAACATTGGTGGGCAGGTCATGCGATTCCCGGGTGTAGGTTTGCACTTCGCCATTCCCCGGGTTCCAGCGCCACAAACCCTCCTTGGTGGCCATCCAAAAAATCCCGGAAGCGTCCTCATGGAGGTCAGTAATGTCGGAAGGCAATTGTCCTTTCCAGACAATCTCCTTCGTAAAATGTTTAATGGGTTGATTCAGGTTATTGAGCAACCAGATCCCGTTCCCTCCCCCGATCCACAGTCCGGCCCTGTTTTGATAAAAGGTAGATCCTGTCACGTTGGGTAGCCGCATAAAAGCAGTGTCATTAGGCGCCTTATAAAACACGGCCTTTAAGCTCCCGACATACACTCCTCCGGCGACAGTGTGGTGCACTTCTTCGAATTCGCCGAAACTATCGCTAGGATCAATTATATACGCTTGATGTTTTTTGTGGGGCAGAACCCAGGAAAAGACGCTTTCATGGTGCTGGCTGCTCCAAAGCGAACTGCCCTGAACACCTATTCCGCGACCAAAATGGTCGTGAAACAGCCTGGATTTTTTGCTTTGAAGGTTTATTTCATATAGGCCGGCATAGCTGTTTACATACAGGCTGTTACCGTAGGTGACCATAGCGCGGGTGCTGGGTGGGGTAGCTAAATCCTTGAAGTAAGTGGTAAAGTCGTTCTCCGATACTTCAATTCGTATCAGGACTCCGATGCCAACCATCCAAAAGGAGCCATCGCGGAACACAAAAATTCGACTCCCACATGCTTTGATCCCATTTTTTGAAAAGTGGGATTCCAGACCCCGGTACAAGGGGCGATTTTGATCAAAAACGCCCAGGACCCCCGAGGCTTCTCGGATCAAATTAATCCCCTTAGCGTTATTTGCCCAAACGGGTGGGAGTTTATAACCGTTGTTGCCCACATTACGCCATGTGAGCGTATACATTTCCAGGGCTGAAACCGACACTATTCCCCTGGATGCATCGCATCGAAAAAGCCTGGGGTGTTTTTCTTTTTGACCGTTTTCCGTGCCCAGCAAATACAAAGACCCATCCGTTCCCATCCGGAGCTCCAAATAACGGAAGGCGCCGGGTAGGGTGTAATGCGCCAGAATGCCGCCTTCCGGGCCGATCAAATCAACGGAATTATCCGGCACATTCAAATGCCAAAATTGGTGCTTGGAAGTAGGCAGGAAAAAACGCTTTGTATCCTCCCTGGGAGCGGTATGTAAAACCTCGTGCCAATGGTGATCCGGCCCGAAATAGCCTCCTATACCCTTGTGGGCATCCAATACCCAGAGAAGGCTGTCTGCCGTGTGGATGGTTGAGACCACTGAGTTGCTGAACTTGACGGAAGCACCAGTGTACGCCTCAAAGGAGATGGTTTTTTCCTGATAAGGGTCGTAAATTAGGATGGTAATATCGCTGGTAGGCGTGGCACAAAACAGCCAAAGGTATTGTTGTTCATCAAGTAGGATACGCCGGATGTTTTGTACCACGGAAGGTACACCCTGGAGTGGATGTATTTTAAAGTTCTTTCCGTCCAGTGATACCAGCCCGAGTTCCGTACCCATCCAGACCAGTCCCCGCTGGTCCTGTATCATATCGGTGATGTCCCAGTTGGGCAAGCCCGAACTCTCCTTCCAATAACTTATCCGGATCAATTTGTCGTCCAGCGGAATCACCTCCACGTCTTGTGCCCGGACGCTGGTCCAGGCTCCCGACCCAATTATTAACGCAAAAAGTAAGACCCCATAACGCAAATGCATAATAGAAGTGTGTAAACAGGGATTAATATTGAGTGTAAGCTATGGACAATTCAAATGCAAGAACTGCTTTTTTGTGCGGTATTTTTTTTTGGCAACAAAAGAAAATAGTGATTGTAAGATAAAAGCAATTAATCAGGCCTGTCCAAAAGGAATAAAAGGCGGTGCAGGATGTAAAATTTAATCTTATTTTAAATCAATAATTTGCCGAATATTAGCAATAATTTGCCGAATATTTTATATTTGTTTACTATACAAAGTTTTATAATTTAATAAAAAAAATTATTTGACCGATTTTTAGCACATTATTGCCGAATTGTCATTTTTTTCAGTCCTTCCTTTGCAGCGATTTTAGAAAGGGTATATACCTCCCTGTGAGTACCCATTAAAACGTCATTGGTTACCTTAATCATTTCTCATGAAAAAAGCTTTAATCTATTCCTCCGGCTTCTCCGGGCGACCGCTGGTCCCCTAGGAAACATTGTCTTAACCCCAGGTATCAGATTGATTTGATCATTAATCCGGGAGTATGTAATCGTTTTTTCTGTTCACACTGAACATTTGTTTTGGGAATAAAAGAAACAGACAATGTGATTACCTGCTTCAATTCATCAATCTAAAAATCTTATTCCGCATCCTGTCCCAAGGGCAGGATCATTGCAGGGTTGATCTTGTCAGTGCGCCGAACAAAAGTGTTTAGGCGCAAAGAACGGATCCTTTACAGTGTTTCCGGATAATTCAAATTGCCATGCGTGGTTTAAGCACTCGAATTTTTTTTCTGGCTCAGGAGATTAAAAACCTGATTTTCTACCTCTTGCGACCCCCATTGTCTGTCTCTCCCGGGGATCTCTTTTAGTTTCTTATTAATCCAACATTTTTACTGGTCATCATACAGCTTCGAAGCACATACGGCTTTCGGGAGGATATTGTCATTGCCAAATCCTTGCACCCGTTCTGATAGGTATTCATAAATCCGCCCTATCCAAAACGCTGCAGCTCCCTCTGGGAGTGCCCAAAAATCTAATGTGCTTTCAC
>JAUSMG010000086.1 GCA_030645295.1 Saprospiraceae bacterium
GGTTGCCTCAAGATGAACATTGCCGGCAGTGCGGTGGCGGATACCTTCTATAAATTCCAGGTTTGCGCGAAGGAGATTGCTGTCTACCTCATTTACAAGTGCTTGTATATCAAAGGTTTGTTTGTCGTCTGCAATGAGTCGAACACTGAATGGAGCGTTTATATTAAAGATGCCCGAAAGGTCGCAGGTGATATTTCGACTTCCTGGCTGGACGGGGAAACCTATATCACCCGTTGCAATTACCTGATTGGTAATGGCGTATGTTTTACCACCGTTGTCGGAAAACTCGAGCGTAATTTCGAGCGGATCGTTTTCGTTGTCGGCTACATCATAGCTGACGTCTAGTGTAAGGTTGGCCCAATAGGGCGTAACGGTCAGACTGGTGATGACCGGCGCCTGGTTTTGACCAAAAAGGGCGAGTGGGGCAAGAAAAAGGAGGCAGTTGGTAAAGATTTTTTTCATGGCGGAATACGTTGGTTCACTGGCGTATTGAACTATAGCCAGTAAGATGTTTCTGCACACAAAGAAACTACAGCGGAAGAATAATAGCGAAATGAATTTCGCACCCAGGTAAAAATACAAAAGGCACGCGCTACAGCGTGCCTTTTGCAACAAACAAAACCAACTAAAAAAACCTGCTTTTTCTGTTCGCAAAAACTGTTTCTTACGAATGATGAAATAGAAACGAGCAAGGCTTTCGGATCGCTGCTTTTGGGTTAAAATATTTTTACAGCGTTGAATTACGCTCTGTTCTACCCACCACGAAGTGCATCTTCTTCATCTTCAATGTTATTGGGCGTCCGACCCTGATCACCGGGGGTAGCGTAGTTATTGCCCTGGGTATTGTTATTGTTTCCGGCTTTTTGGTACCCGTCATTTTGGGCGGAAAGAGAAAACTGTGCAATCATTACTGTAATTGCAATGGCGGTGCATCTGCTGATAGCGGATTTCATAGATAGAATAGACGTTTTGCGCTGTGAAAATTGAATGTTGTCAATGTTCTGATAAGCAGGTGTTAACAACAAATTAAGGTGTGGAAATAAGATACTTCCTGCAAAGGTCAGACCCGCTGTACTGGGTGCAGTTACACAATTAATGGTAAGTGTTGCAATATTCACACTTGAATACCGTGCATTATTATCGGTGCGTTGTGAGGGGCGATGTTTCACGCAACGGCGCTACGTTTTGTATATCGTGCATTATTATCGTTGCGCCGTTGCGTGAAATAATCGCACTTTATCGTTGCGCCGTTGCGTGAAATACCAGCCTCAGCGATCCATAACAATTACCAAAAACTTTGGATGGGAAACCGCCGAACCATTGCGGCTGTATCTTGAAACGGGAGAGCTTCAAAACGGCCATTTCTCCACAATAAAATGGATGCGGACTCATAAACCTGCTCCAGAGGTTCGTCCTCCGTGGGTATCCTGCTGTGCTGAATCTCCCGCCGGACAATGTCTTTTTTCCCGTCGCCATTGAAATCGAAAATCCAGCTGCCAGTGAGCACCTGGCCGCCATCGCCGCCGTACCATTCTGCTACGGTGATTCGATCTGTGAAGGTCTTTTTTGACGCATTGTACAGGAATAAGGAGTGATGTTTAAACCAGAACTGCCTGATCTCTACCCAATAAGCAGCAATATTATGATCCAAATCGAATTTTTGTCGACTCAGCACAACTGCTTGTGATGAATCGGCTAGGTAGTCAATTTGTTGTAGCAAGGCTGCCGGGATGTGGGTGAAGAACAGTCGGTTGGGGATGGTATCTCCTGCTGTGGGGTCCTCATTGGATATTTTGATGTGCAGGGTGTCGCCTAAAGGCTGGGATTGAAAATAAGCCAATAACGCCGCATCATGTGATCGAATCGGTGTTCGGCAGTTTGCCAACATCAGAAGACCGGAGAGGCAAAGGCAATAGAACAGTACCCTGAATTTGGACCTATCGAGGTCAACAGATTTTTCCATGATTTTAAACAAACATTAGCGGTGGCTTCTTGTTGAGTGGCTGCTTTTTGGCTTATAACCATCGGTTACTGGCTCCCTCACCGGCTCCGTCAAAGACAAACTTACCCAGGAAGCCCTCATCGGCGTCAGCATCAAACTCGAGGGCGCCGAGATCGGCAGACCAGCCATACCTCCGCAGCGATCACTTTGTGGCAGGCCTGGAGTTTTTGCCAACGCGGGTACTGCGCCTGACTTTGGAGGGTTTCTACAAACAGTACGCATACTACCCGGTAAGTGCATTTGACGGGGTTTCATTGGCCAATCAAGGCGGCGGATTCGGTATTTTGGGCAATGAAAAAGTCCTGGCAGTGGGCAAAGGGGAAGCTTATGGAATGGAACTTTTCGCCCAACAGAAATTGAGTAAAAGCCTGTATTTCACGGGGTCATACACCTTGTTCTGGTCAAAATTCAGCAATCAAAACGGGGAGTTGGTCGCTTCTGCCTGGGACAATCGCCACCTGCTTTCCTTGCTCGCTGGGTATAAGTTCCGCCGTAACTGGGAATTGGGCGTTAAATATCGATGGCAAGGCGGGGTGCCTTATACGCCGCTTGATCTGGATGCCAGTCGTGTGAACTATGCGACCATTGGAACGGGCGTACTGGACAAAAGTCGCTTGAACACGCTGCGTCTGGGCAATTTCAATCAAATGGACATTCGGTTGGACAAAAAATGGAATTTCAAACGGGTTACGCTTGATGTATTTGTAGACATTCAGAATATCCTGAACGCGGTGAATCCGGCGCCCCCCAATTACACCTTCCAGCGTAGCGCCGATGGCAGCACTTTTGTCACCACGGATGGGAAACCTCTGATGGCGGACGGCAGCAATGCAATTCCGATTTTGTTGGAGGATTCAGAGGGTTCTTTGTTGCCAAGTGTGGGGATTGTGGTGGAATTTTGAAGCCTTTATTCTCCTGCCGGTTCCCGTTCAACACTAATGGTGCATTCTCCAATCAATGCCGCCATGGCGCCCACGGCAGCCAGCACGGGAGCAATCACTGCACCTACCACGCCAAGCGTCAGTGGGAAAGACATCAACTCCTTTCCCGCCTTATCGTGGATGCTGATTTTTCTGATATTGCCTTCGGAGATCAGTTCTTTCACTTTCTTCAACAAGCTTTCACCACTGATGCTGAAGGATTCATGTGCTTTGTTTTCCATGTTCAATGTATTTAATTTAGAAGATGTAAACGATCGGTTGCGCTAAAAGTTGAGTCAAAACTGGCTTTTCAAATTGTTTTCACTGTCTTTGTCCATGCAAAATTAATTCTTGCAGGATCCATTGCCCTGCTGATAAAAATCACCGGCCACCCTAAGATAGATCCAGTCTGGAATGCGGCGATTTACGCACTTTTGCAGGAATATGACACACTCGCTCGCTCAACTCCGCGCCGCAGTAGAACGCATTTACCAAAATCAGAAAACTGCTGAACAAAAGGCGGAATCGATTATCGCACGCGTCCATGCAGAGCAAAGGCAAAGTATTACCAATCTCATCCACTATCTCGCGTTGAGGCGTGAGGATTTGCGCCCGATGCAAGACGAATTGCATGATGCCGGGCTGTCTTCTCTGGCCAGTGCGGAGAGCCATATTTTGCGTCAGGTACAGGCGGTATTGCAACGTTTGGGGGTAGTGTTTTCAAAAATTGAGTTTTCGTTGGGCGATGCCGCTATTGGCGCCAGCTTGCTTCGCCAGCGCGCAGCGGCCCTGTTTGGTCTGAAAAAAGATTCGAGCATTCCACACCTGATGGTAACCTTCGAATCTGGCATGGCCAACGATTATATGGCGGTGAAAGCGCTGCTCAAAGCAGGCATGAACATCGCACGGATCAATAGTGCACACGATAGTCCGGAGGAGTGGAAAAAGATGATCGTCAACGTTCAAAAAGCTGCTCAGGTTACCGGAAGGCCCTGCAAAATTTATCTTGACCTGGCCGGACCCAAGATCCGCACCATATTGCTCGGTAAAGGCAGAAAAAAAGAGCGCCTGAAGCTGAAAGAACAGACGCGGTTTTTCCTCGCTGAAACCGGCGCCTCCTTCGATAGAAAAGCAAGAGTAGTCGGCTGCACCCTCTCAGGTGTGGTGAAGGATCTGCGCAAAGGCGATCGGGTACTGTTCGATGATGGACTTTTTGAAGCGGTGGTTGAAAACCCCGACGATGAGATGGCATCCCTTCGGGTCACCCGTGTTTCGGCTGCCAAGCCTTACCTCAAGCCTGAAAAGGGCATCAATTTCCCGGATACTGAATTGACGGTGCGCTGCCTCACGGATTATGATAAGTCAGTGATTCCCTTCGCATTGGAACACGCTGATCTTCTGGGATTTTCCTTTGTACGCTCCGCTGCGGATGTGGCGGAGTTACAGGAATTATTGGCGCTTAAAGGGGACAAAAAAATTCCGATCATTCTCAAAATTGAAACTTTTGAAGCGGTGCAGAATCTGCCTGCTTTGTTGCTGCAAGGCATGGCGGAACCCGCATTTGGCGTCATGATTGCCCGGGGCGACCTTGCTGTGGAAATCGGATTTGAACGCTTGAGCGAAGTCCAGGAGGAGATCTTGTGGCTTTGCGAAGCTGCACATGTGCCGGTTATCTGGGCCACCCAGGTGCTGGAGACGCTAAACAAAAGCGGCATTGCCACGCGCTCAGAGGTAAGCGACGCCGTTCGCGCTGCACAAGCAGAGTGTGTCATGCTCAATAAAGGAAAATACCTGCTCACCGTTATGGCTACCCTGCAGGATATCCTGCAGCGTAGTGCAGGGCACCATGTCAAAAAACGCTACTTATTCCGGCCTTTGAAGATAGCGGAGCGGTTTTTGGGCTCTGGCAATTAGCCATGGACGCTTACCAACCAAACCACTCAATTCTCACTCTTATATT
>JAUSMG010000089.1 GCA_030645295.1 Saprospiraceae bacterium
AATAGTTATTCAAAATGGGGAACCTTTGAAAAAAGCATGCATAACTTTGCAGAACAAAGTATTTTGACATGAAGGATTCCCAACAACATCTCGAACACCTGGCCGAAATGCGCTCACTCATGGAGCGAAGCACCCGATTTCTAAGCCTGAGTGGGCTTTCCGGCGTTTGGGCAGGCTGCTGCGCGCTGCTGGGCGCTTTTTTTGTGCGCAACTATCTGGAGGCACAATACCTCGGAGAATATGAGGTCAACGACCTGTTCTACGACCGCAGGGGCGCAGCCTCCTACTCCGGATTGGGTTATGAGCTCACGCTCGTACTGATGGCCCTTGCCGTATTGTTTGCAGCACTGGCTGGTGGCTGGTATTTTACGGCCCGAAAAGCGAGAATGCGCGGTGAGCGGGTGTGGGAGGCCAGTTCACGGCGGCTATTGTGGGCATTGCTGGTGCCCCTGGCAACGGGTGGCGTATTTTGCCTCGCCTTACTTTATTGGAACCTGATCGCGTTTTTGGCGCCGGCAACGCTGATTTTTTATGGCCTGGCATTGGTCAATGGCAGCAAATATACCTTGGGCGACGTGGGCTCTCTCGGGCTAATACAAATCGGGCTGGGCCTGACCGGGATGTTTTTTCCGGGTCGTGGCCTGGAACTTTGGGCCACCGGTTTCGGTGTTTTACACATACTCTACGGCGGCTTGATGTATTACAAATATGACCGATGAAAGATATCCTCACCCAACTCAATCCTGTTTTTGACCACCGCAACCGGCTGGGCATCATGTCCATCCTCGCGGTGAACGACTGGGTGGACTATGGCACGCTCAAAGAACTGCTCAACCTGACCGACGGCAACCTGGCCAGCCACATGAAGCCGCTCGAAGCCGCCGAATATGTGGAGTACCGCAAGCAATTCGTGGGTCGCCGGCCTCAGACGACCTATGCCGCTACGGCTGCGGGAAAGACGGCATTCAAGGCGCATTTGGATGCATTGGAATTAATGTTGAAATTTGGGAAATAGAAAATTCACGCTACTCAACGTTATTTCACGCAACGCCGCAACGCCGCAACGTTTTGGTTTTTTAAGATGATAATCATTGGGTAAAATTAGCGTCGCGGCGTCGCGGCGTTGCGTGAAATAGCATTGCGGCGTCGCGAGAAAACAACCAGATGAATCAGATTTTCAGAAAATACAAGGCTATGAATTCAAATCAAATCCACGGAGAACAGCAGGCTCGCTTATTCCGAATGTTGGCTTTGGCCTCTTTATGCTGCGGTATACTGGTAGCAGTACGGCTCTATCTAAAATGGCAAAGCTTGCCGGAGATTTCTTCCTGGCAGGAATTTGTGGAAGCACGGGGCGCAACCTATATTTTTTTGATTTGGAATCTGGTGCTGGCCTGGGTCCCATACTTCGCTGCTTTGCGATTTTCAAAGATGCATAGCCGGGGATCCGGCTGGTTTTCAATGACATTATGCTTCGGTTTTTGGCTACTCTTTTTGCCCAACGCGCCATATATCATCACTGATTTTTTGCATTTTAAACACAAGCCGCCCATTCCATTGTGGTATGATTTAGTTTTGATTTTTGCATTTGCCAGCACTGGTTTATTGTTGGGATTGTTGTCTTTGCGCAACATGCACCAAACCTTGCACAGAAAGTTTTCAAAGGGTTTTGCTCTAGCCGTTATACTGGCATCCATTGGTTTAAGCGGATTTGGGATCTGGCTGGGACGTTTCCAGCGTTGGAATTCATGGGATATTTTCACTCGTCCGGATGTGTTGTTGCTCGATATCGCCAACACGCTCACAACCTGGCATGACTTGCTGCGGGCCATAGGCATTTCGGTGTTATTATCCGGGATACTATTGATCGGCTATGGATTATTGCTCGCATTAATGGGCAACCAGACGACCGCCAAATCTTAAGATGCTGCTTTTGCACCTTAAAACTGACACGCATTTCGTTATGAACTTTTTTTCCGTTTTTCGATATGCTACGCTAGTTTGGCTTACAGGATTACTGGGCTTGCCAACGCTGTTTGTTTTATATTCAACAATTTATTGGGGAGGAAGTATTAGGAATAGTTTGTATGCAGAACGATGGGATTTAGTAGGGCCTGTATTTGCATTAACGCCATGGACCATTCCAAATTGGTTGATATTTATTTGGGCCACTCACACTGTATGTAAGCGTACATGGAGCAAATGGAAGAAGAAATTGGTGCTTTTTTATATGGGTTTTATGTTTCTGGTATTAACCAACGCCCTTTATTGTTTTCTCAACAATTCCTCTGAGTTTTTTGACTCATCATATATTTTACTACTTTATTGGCTTCCAGGTTTTCTGGGCATTTTCATTTATCGGCTACCCAAGGCTGATGTCCGTAGAGTTTAATTTATTCGCGGATTTTAAGTATTTTTGTCCAAAATATTCCACCCATGACCGCTCAAGCACGTTCGATGCCGCAATCAACGGCCAACCCAACAACTACACTGGAAGAATACTTTGCTTTTGAAATGAAAGCAGAGGGCCGTCACGAGTTTGTGGAGGGTAAGATTGTCGCGATGGCGTACACATCGGAGCCACACGGGAAAATCGCCAGCAACCTAAACCGGTTACTTGGAAACTGTTTGCTCGAAAAAGCCTGTGATGTGTATTCCGGCGACCGCATGCTCTTCATCAAAGAATGCAACCAGGTTTTTTATCCCGACCTGCTCCTGGTATGTGGGGAGCATAAATTCTACCCGGCAGGGCCTAAGATGAAGGCGACGATTAACCCTTCCGTGGTCATAGAGGTCCTTTCCGATTCGACGGAACAGAATGATAAGACCAGCAAAACCAGATGCTATAAAAAGATCCCCGGATTACAGCAGATCGTATTCGTGTCCCAAAAAGAGCAACACGTCCGCATCCTGGAAAACGAAAATGATAAATGGATCGACACGGAATTCTACGAGCCCGAAGACATGCCGCGTATCGGGGATTGCGATATTCCGCTCCACGAAATTTACCGTCGGGTGGAGTTTGAAACCACGGATGGGTAGAACCGTAACTGCCCCCTGCCTCCTGCTACTGCCCCCTGCTACTGCCCCCTGCTACTGCCCACTGCTACTTCCGACTTACCCCTTCCAGAAACGGCACAAACCGGAAATTTTCCAGCCGTTCTTCCTGAAACTCGGTAGCCGAAATCCGCGTAATTTTCATCATTCGTTGTACCGATTCCCCGACGGGGATGACCAGAATTCCACCCATGGCAAGTTGTGCTTTCAAAGGCTCTGGCACCACGGGCGCGCCGGCCGTCACGATGATCTTATCGAAAGGGGCTTTTTCAGCCAGACCTTTGGAGCCGTCGCGGAAAAAACATTTCACGGTTTTGAAGCCCAATTCATCCAGCAATTTTTTGGTCTGGAAGTAAAGCCCTTCCTGCCGTTCCACCGTAAAAACCTTAGCGCCCAAAGCTGCCAGGATCGCAGCCTGATAACCCGAACCAGTGCCGATCTCCAATACGCGGTCACCGTTTTTAATATTGAGCAGCACGGTCTGATATGCAACGGTAAATGGTTGAGAAATTGTCTGATCGCAAGCAATCGGGAAAGCCTTGTCTTCGTAGGCGTGTTCCACAAAATCTTTGTCCAGGAAAAAATGGCGTGGCACAGCCGCCATTGCAGCCAACACCGCTTCATCCGAGATGCCCCGGTGGCGAAGTGCGTCTACCATACGTTTGCGAAGTCCTTTTTGGCGGTATGAGTCGGTCAAGTTGTGTGGAAATGAGGAAGAGGTGATGTGTGGATTTGGGAATTTGTAAAATGAAGCGCAAAAGTACGTTTTGAACAAATACTTTTGCCCTTGAAGTCAAATCCCCATTTCACTGCCCCTGCCTTCGTCAAGACTACGGCAGGTAAAAAATCCACAACACCATGGCAATTCCAATCAAATTCGGTACAGACGGCTGGAGAGCGATTATCGCCGACGAGTACACCGTTGATAATGTGATGCGCGTGGCCGAAGCCACCGCTCTTTTCATGAAAAAACACAAGATGAAACGCGCCGTTATTGGTCACGACTGTCGTTTTGGGGGACTGCTTTTTGCCAGTACCACGGCACGTGTACTGGGGGCTTATGGCATTCAGTGTCATATTGCCAGCAACGGTTTCGTAAGCACGCCGATGGTGTCCCTGGGGGTGGTCAAACTCAAAGCCGATCTGGGTATCGTTATCACAGCCAGTCACAACCCACCTTCCTACAACGGTTACAAGTTAAAATCCAGCGTTGGAGGCCCTTCCATTCCTGCTGATGTGGCCGAATTGGAAGCCCTGATTCCGGAAGTCTGCTCCTTGAAAGAACTTCCCTCGCTCAGCGATTTGCGGGAAAAGAATTTGCTCAAAGAAGCCGACCTTGAAAACATTTACCTGAAGCACGCCCGCAAAAATTTCGACCTGAAACTCATCAAATCTTCGGCAGGCAAAATTGCCTACGATGCCATGTATGGCGCCGGCCAAAATGTCGTGAAAAAATTGCTCCCGCGCTGTGTTTTCCTCCACTGCGACAACAACCCTGGGATGCACGGACAAGCCCCCGAGCCCATCCACCGCAACCTTACACTGTTAAGCGAAACCATCAAAAAGAACCCGAAAATTGTCGCCGGACTTGCCAACGACGGAGATGCCGACCGCATCGGGCTATACGACGAGGATGGAAACTTTGTAGACAGCCACCACATTTTGTTGCTCCTGTTGTTGTACCTCCATAAGTACAAAGGCCTGAGTGGCAAAGTCGTGTTCACATTCTCCGTGACCGATAAGTTGAAAAAAATGGCCGAGAAATACGGTCTACCCTACGAGATCACGAAAGTTGGCTTCAAGTACATCGCCGAAATTATGATGCACGAAGATGTGCTGGTGGGTGGTGAAGAATCGGGCGGTCTCGCGGTGAAAGGACACATCCCGGAGCGTGACGGCGTGTGGATCGGCCTGATGGTATTTGAATTTATGGCGCGCACCGGCAAGACCTTGAAGGGCCTCGTACAAGAAGTGTATGATGAAGTGGGCGCCTTTGCGTTTGAGCGCGACGATCTGCACATTACAGAAGCTCAAAAGCAGAACGTGATCAAAATGTGCAAAGCCCGAGCATACACAGCCTTCGGTCCTTACAAAATCAAAAGTGTAGAAGACCTGGACGGCTGGAAATTCGTTTTCGGCGATGAAAAATGGGTAATGATCCGCGCTTCAGGTACCGAGCCTGTGCTGAGGGTTTATGCGCAAGGGCCTAACCTCGCGGAATGTCGTGTGATGCTGGATGCGGCTAAGGCCACGATTCTTTGACGTTGGACTGTTGGACGTTGGACAGTTAGACATTGGACGGTTGGACGTTGGACGGTTAGACATTGGACGGTTGGACGTTGGACGGTTGGATGGCAGACCGTGAATATTGGTCAGGGAGTGTTTTTGTCTTTCCAATTTATTTCATAACTTTGGATATCGGGCAAAGTTTTTGTCCCGATGCAATTCGTCTAACCAAACCATTAGTACCAAAATGAAACACAATTTTCGTCTATTGCAAATCTGGAAAAGCGGCATTGATATTGCCGTAAAAACATACACCCACTGTAAAAGCTTTCCAAAAGAGGAAATCTTTGGGCTTTCTGCTCAAATGAAAAAAGCGGCAGTTTCCATATCATCCAATATTGCGGAGGGATGTGGTAGAGGAACAGATGCTCAGTTGACCTGTTTTCTTGATATTTCGCTGGACTCTGCTTGTGAATTAGAAACGCAAATTGTTATTGCTCAAAAACTTCAATTTTTGAGCGATGGCGAAGCCATGGAATGGATTCGGGATATACACTCCGAACAAAAACAAATTCGATCATTTCGAGACAAAGTGAGTGCTGGATTACTATAGAAAAATAGCAATCCCACACACCAAAGTCCCACAGTCCAACGTCCAACGTCCCACAGTCCAACAGTCCAACAGTCCAACGTCCCACAGTCCAACAGTCCACAAACATGAAAATAGCAATCGGCTGCGATCACGCGGGTTTCCCGTACAAAGAAGGCATCATTTCGATGCTTCAATCTCAGGGGCACATGGTGCTCGATTTTGGCACGCACTCACTCGATTCGGTGGATTACCCCGACTTCGCGCACCCCGTAGCCAACGCCGTGGAAAGCGGCCAGGCTGAACGCGGGATCCTGCTTTGCGGCAGTGCAAACGGTGTAGCAATTACCGCCAACAAGCACCAGCAGATCCGCTGTGCCATTTGTTGGACGGAAGAATTGGCCGCCCTGGCTCGACAGCACAATGATGCCAATGTGATCGCGCTGCCGGCCCGTTTTGTACCCGAAATATTGGCGCAGGCAATGGTGCGCATTTTCCTTTCGACTGATTTTGAGGGCGGAAGACATGGAACCCGGGTGGGCAAGATCGCGTGTGCGTGAGGTTTGCGGTTATTTTTTTGCTAATTTTCCAGCCATCATTTGTCCGCCCACACGCAAACGCCATATCCCAAGACTGCCGGATGACAGGGCGGAAGCGGGTATTTCCCAACTTGACACACCCACATCGAGCAGCTTTTCTTCTGAAAACTGGAGCCGTCCTGTCAGGTCAAATATTTCTAAGACGGCCCATTCAGAGCTTTCCAATTCAATTTCCAGGCAGGTTCGATCCCCGAAAGGATTTGGACTGGGCTGTCCAACGCGCAAGCCCCGCAGCTCGGGCATTGGGCTGGACACGAAGCCAGAATACGTCGAGCCTATGGTGTAGTAAAGGGCGCAGTCGCTGCCAATAGCAAAGGTTCTGACGGAAGGGTCATCATGCGCGACGTTCAAAACAGTCGTCAAATTCACGGATTGCAGAGGAGTAAGGTGGAGGTAGAACAGTGGAACTCCTGCCTGTGCTAAAAAATCGAAATATCCCGAAGCTGTAAATATGAGACGGCCTGTGAGCGAGTCATAATGAGCGAAAGTGGTTGAATTAACATCCATCAAACCATCGGAAATGGAATCATACCGAGCCAAAGCCGGGTCAATGAAGAACTTGACCTGTAGACTCCCAAGAGTGAAATCCTTATCAAATTTCACCGGAATGGCTACGGGAATACCTGCTGAAAGCAGCCCCTGGGGGAGCAACATTGTAATTGAATCCGTCACCACCGGCGGTACGTAAGGTTCACCATCAAAGCGGACATCACCGTCCACATCCCCGGTTTTTATCCCCAATACTCTTGCGATTCCTCCATCCAGCGCAGCCAATTCAGCGCTGCTTATTTCAGACTGGCAATTGCCTTGAAATGGGTTGGCGGGGTTTTGAAAAACACAGTAATCAGTAATAAATCGCCAGGAAGTGTTGTTGGGTAATGTGTTGTAAACTCCTAATATCAACTTCCTGAGTTCTATCAAATCGAAGGTCGTGACGGAGCCGGATTTGTTTGCATCCGCAGCGATCAGGGCGAATGGGGAAGGTAAAGGGTTGATCCCCATAATATGCTGTCCAATTTTGCACAGATCCACCACACTCACGCCATTTAAAAAACCAGTATCTGGCACCGAAGCCCTGTAGCTAAACGTCGTTCCCGGCAGATAATCACTCAAAACCACCGTCATAGCTGCACAGAATTGGCTGGTATCCACCGTGAACACAATAGGGGGATAAGGAAATGCGGGATTATAGGGTTGAAATACCACTGTTGCGCCAATAATGGGGCGGTTATCCTTCCAAAGCTCGGCGCAAAGTTGGAATCGGATGGTGTCTTGCGCCAGCAGGGTATGTGCCAGCGAGAAAAAGAAAAAGGCAGAGAAAAAACTTTTCATTGAGATGAGATTTGAAAATGAATGAAAATTCCGCTAACGCGGAGATTAGATTCTACAAATCTCGTAAAAAAGCAGGAAAGACAGCAATTGAAAAAAACCTCTTTGACTAAATTAGTCAAAGACTACGCTTCATTGTTTCGAATCAAGGCCTCTTCCTCCCGCTTCGGACGTTTTTTAAAGAATTTTGGATCCACCACCAACAAACCAAAGGACTCCCCATCCTCCTTGTCGCGCTTGGAGTGGTGTGTGCCGTGCGCCCGCAAAATAGCGCGGCTGTATTTGCTGTCCAATTGCTTAAACCAGCTAAAGCGGCGGTGTATGTAAACGTCGTGAATGAGGAAATAAGTAAGACCGTACAGCGAAATGCCGACGCCAATGAACAAGACCCAGAAATTGGGCGTGAGTCCGCCGATCATATAGCAGATCATACTGGGAATTGCAAAAACGAGGAAAAATCGATCATTTTTCTCAAAAAAACCTTCTTTTTCATGTTTTGGCAAATGGTGATCTTCGTGCCATTGCCAGAGAAATCCGTGCATCACATATTTGTGGGTGAACCAGGCCATGAATTCCATGCCGACGTATGCGGCCAAAGTGATGAGGGTATAAAGCAACCAGGAGGGCATAAGTTGAAAGTAAGTTGCAGGTTGAAAGTTAAAAGTTACAAGTTAAAAGTTTCAAATGGGTCGGTTGCCAATGGGCCGGGGAATGCTTTGAAAGGCAACCGTAATGGCACAAAAACAGCGCATTGGGGGTTTTGTTTTTACAAAGTATATGAATATAGAGCCTTGACTTAATTTTCTGACAATATAGGATGTACAGGATTTGTCGGCTTCGCCGACTCCGTAGCATAGAAGTCATTTGTAGATAATCGCCTCAAAACGCCGTGCGAGGGTCTTACGACCCCGCTCCAATTTTTCGAATGCGCCGTACCAAAGAATTCTATTTTTGCCCAACTTAAATCAACGGCTCGCCATGCTTAAAAATTACATCCTATCCGCTTTACTGCTGTCCATCGCCTTTCAATTGTCCGCCCAGGATGAACACTCCTTCCAATGGCGCTACGAATCAGCCCTGGGCGCCAACATATTCCAACTGGACGTGCTGCCCCTGGGGGATCGGGGATATGTCTGCTCAGGATTGGTGGAAAGCCCGGCGGGGACCGCGTTTTATTACCCCTGTTTGTATCGCTTAGACTGCCAGGGTCGGGTAGAATGGGCCAAAATGTTCAATCAGGCCACGGAAACGGCCAACAATGTAGCCGGGCGTGTGCTCCAGATCTCAGAAACCGATTTCGTGTTGGTAAGCAATGTCGGATTTTATTTCACCACACCCCGCAACGACATCTTTTTGGCGCGGGTGGATGGCGATGGCAATACCGTGTGGACAAGACGGATCGGCGGCGGTACCAACAATCAGGACGTTGCGCAATCCGCCATCATTGCCTCCGATGGCAACCTCGTAATCGCCGGTCAAACCGGCTCCTGGGGGGTGGATGCTGGCACCAACAACAACTACACCGACCAGTATTTTATGAAAGTCAGTCCGGCGGGAAATATCCTCTGGACCCGCACAGTAGGCAATGCTCAGAAAGTAGATCGCTCTTTTGATATCATTGAATTGCCGGATCAAAGCCTGGTGGCCGCAGGTTCCTACATCCATACCGGTGGAACGTTTTACGCCAACCTCCTAAAAATGGATAAGAATGGTACCGTGCTGTGGCACAAGGCATTCGGCGAAGGAACGGCCCCGCAAGCCAATCACGCCTATGGTGTTTTGCCTGCTTCCGATGGCGGGTTTCTGGTCACAGGCTCTTCCACCAATTTACAACCCAACTTCCAGGGTTACAGCGATTTATTGATCATAAAAACCGATGCAAATGGCGATCCTCAATGGTCGCGGGTAGTGACGGGTGGCGGGCCGGACTTGTTTGAAAATGCGAGCAATGCGGTGGAAAAATCGAATGGTGATTTTGCCATCATGTGCGCTACCAGTTCGTTTCCCACCATTGGTTTTGTGGGCAATAAATACGCGGTGCTCACCCTGACACCCACCGGATCGTTGGTGCACCTGAAGACCTACAACCTCGGCAGTTCGCACTATCCGCGCATCCTTCGCCACCCGCAGGAAAACAGCTTCCTGATCTCCGGCTTTACCAACTGGACCGGCTATGGCGGCAATAGCACCCGGTTCGACCCGCTTTTGATCAATCTGGATGCTGATTTGAAAGTCAGTTGCGCATTTGCCGATTACACGGGTTTTACCTCCCTTTTTAACCCTGCTTTTGACTTTGATGACGCACCCGCCACCCTTGGCGTTGGCGGAATAGTGGTGAACGACCTGGCCGACGCTTCCAGTTTTGAACTCATGCAGGATGTGGTGTGCGAACAGAAACCCTACGAAACTT
>JAUSMG010000095.1 GCA_030645295.1 Saprospiraceae bacterium
GGTTGCTGAATTTTTAATGAAATGAATGTTACAGTTTTGTTCGATATGCGTTTTAGATGGAATTTGTTTTACGGAAAGGGGGCTTCAACTAAAAAGTGAGTAGAAAAACACGGCAAAGATAGGCAAATAAACTCAGATACCAAGCTTTTTCAGGGCCAAAAATAGAGCGGTGGTGGATATTTTTCGGGGAGAATCATTATTTTTTCTTACTTCTTCCAATGCGCGGCGGATTGTAACGGAGGTATCCGAGAAAATAGCCCGGTCAGTCATGACCGCATCGGGTTGCATCAGGTAGGCAAAAACCCTTGCCATACCGCAGTTGGAGATGAAATCCGGGATGATCGCCGTTTGTTCATCGGTGTAACGGGCAGTAGGGCCAAAGAACACCTGATCGTCCACAAAAGGCACATTCGCGCCACAAGCGATGACTTCAATGCCGCCTTCCAACATCGAATCCACCTGTGCCCGGGTGATAAGTTTGGAGGCAGCGCCCGGGATAAAAATATCCGCGCCCATTTTCCAGATCTTCTCATTTACTTCGTCGAAGGGCAACAGGTTGTGCGAAGTAAGTTTATTTCCCTCTTTTTCGTTGAACAGGTGTTTTACTTCCGCAAGCGCAAGCCCTTCGGGCGCCAAGAGGCCGCCAACACGGTCAATGATCCCGATTATTTTCACGCCCTCTTTCGCCAGGTAGCAGGCCGCAGCAGAAGCCACGTTGCCCCAACCCTGGATGATGGCTGTTTTACCACTCAGGTTTGAATGGTGGAAAATATCGTAAAAATGCCGCACAGATTCCGCTACGCCATAACCGGTGATGAGGTCAGCAACAGCATATTTGTGCTGACCGCCTTCGGGCACATACTCGAGGTCTTCCACGATTTTGGTGCAGCCGTAGCGGAGTTGTCCAATAATATTGATTTGCTGACCCTCGGTGGGTTTGAGGTGGCCGCGCACGATCCCTTCCTGAGGATGCCAGAGACCAAGTGCCTCGGTGATGGGCACAACATCCTTAATTTCGTCTACATTCAGATCGCCGCCCGTGCCATAATAGTTTTTCAGAATGGGCAGTGCAACGCGGTACCAGCGTTCCAGCACCTCCAGCCTGCGCGGGTCGGCAGGGTCGAAATTGATGCCACTTTTAGCGCCGCCAATGGCCGGACCGCATACGCTGAACTTGATCTCCATCACTTTCGCCAGAGAGATGACCTCTTCGCAGGTCAGTCCTTTGCGCATCCGGGTGCCGCCTCCTGCCGCGCCGTTGCGCAGTGAATTGATGACGATCCAGCCTTCAGCGCCAGTTTCCTCATCATGCCATTCAAAAATGATTTCAGGTTTTTTCTCCTTGTACTTTTCCAGGAGGCTTTCCATGCAATGTTTGTGGTGTATTAATTGATCAGAGCAAAATTCGGCGCAAAAGTAGTTAAATGTGGCACGAAATTTATTTCGCCTGCGATAAAAGACAAAATGAATTTCACGGTGCGGTAAAGGGCGAAAATTATTTTAAACAACCCGGATACGCCGCTCCGACTCTCCCAGAATCTCAATTTCCACCCGCACCGCATCTTCAGGCAGTAGTGGTTCCGCCCATTGCGGCCACTCAATCACACAGTACCAGGGGTCGTACAACAAATCTTCTAAGCCAATGTCGAAGGCCTCCTGCGCAGAACGCAAACGATAAAGGTCGAGGTGGTGAAACAGGCTTATCGAACCATCCGGTTTGACATAACTGTATTGATTCACCAGCGAAAACGTGGGACTGGCGGTGTTTTCCCGAACGCCCAGGTATTGGCAAACGGCCTTGACCAATGTGGTTTTACCGGCCCCCATTTCTCCGTAGAGTGCGATTTTACGTCGGCCATCAAGTGCGTCGAGCAATTGTGGCGCCAGTGCTGGCAGATCTTCAGGAGATTTTATGGTCCATTGCATGGGGCAAAAATAGAGCTTACTTCTTCGGCTAATGATTCGCGTGATGTTTTTCGCGAAGTTCCCTTTCCTGGAGCAGTTTAACTTCCCCGGTATGGACATCATATAGCATGGGGATCACCGACAATTTTCCGTGTTCTATTTGTTCTGTCAGCACAGGTGCATCGTTTTTGATTTGGGTCAAGCCGTGCAGGATATTGCCTTCAATACATGCCTGAAGGTTCTTTCCTTCATAGCGCAATATATCCAGCTCTTCCTGCTCCTCCGCCAGGGTTTTAACGATCTCTGTGATGTGGCCGCAGGTTTTACCACCCTCCAAAAATGCCTTCACGGCGCCACATTCGGTATGACCGATCACAACCACCAAGGACGCTCCTAAATGTTCCACGGCATACTCGATACTGCCCAATTCCAGATCGCTCATCAGATTACCAGCGGTACGGATCACAAAAAGATCGCCCAGACCTTCATCAAAAATGATTTCAGGAGAAACACGACTGTCTGAGCAGGTGACGACCACCGCGAAGGGATGTTGATGTCCCTCTGTTTCCAGAATGCGTCGGTGGTTTTGATGTGGATGCCTGGACTTTCCATGGACAAAACGCTGATTTCCAGCCACCAAACGGGAAAGCGCCGCAGCGGGGGTACTAGGGTCGACAGGCTCATGCTGCGGCGTTTTGCAGGCGGGTGACAAAATCAATAAGGCTCCAATAAGCCCGGTAAGCAGCAGGCGGATGAAATTATTCATGGCAAATATTTTTTCAGTACAAAGGTCAGGGTTGCGCAAATAAAGGGTCGTAACTTTTATCACGCCAAAGCGTAATAAGTGAATAAGTCAACTAGACCCATGATTAGTGCCACCTTGGATCTTGAGGATATTGGTACCTTTGCACGACCCAAATCATCCATGTTTATGCCAAAAGTCACCCATTAAGATTATGTCCTTGCTCAATAAAGACTCGAAGTCATACAGTATCTTTTACCTCAAGTGCCCCCGTTGTCACGAAGGCGAAATGTTTGAAACCGGCAGTTGGTCCTTCAAGAAGTCCTTCGATATGCGGCAACGCTGCCCTAAATGCAACCTGAACTATTTCCCGGAACCGGGCTACTATTATGGCTCGATGTTTATTTCCTATATCTGGATGGGGTGGTTTTGTCTGCTTTTTGTGGGCTTTTTTCACTGGTTCATGGGATGGAGCCAGACCTGGGCGTTTAGCCTGCTGATTGGCTTTTTAGCCGTCAATTTCGTTTACATCTTCCGGATTTCCCGCTTAATGTGGATCAATCTCCATGTGAAGTACGACGCCAAAGCGATTGAAAAATACGGGCTTCAGCAGGTGGATCCGGTATAAAAACAAGGCGAAATTTTGGGGTCTAAAAAGATAGCGACGGCCTTAACGACCGCCGCTATACACCCAAATTAAACGGAAATCTTCCCGATCATTTAATTTCTTCATACACCACATCTTCGGCGGATTGGCCGGAGGTTTTGCTGTATGCTTTTTGCTGGGGCGCGGCACAACCCGCTGTGCCACAACAGCCTATATCGAAGATCGCCTGCATGGCGAAGATGCCACCCGGAAGTAGCAGCAGCCATTGCCCTGTACGCCATGCTTCCGCGATGGCCCAGATGGCGATGCCTGCACGGAGCAGGCGCATAAAATGCCAATTGCTCAAAAGCCTTGTCATGTTACTTTTTATTTAGAGGTTTTATTGCCTGCGGCCAGCCAGCCATTCATCCCAGGCGACATCTCATACACCAGTTGGAATTTTTGTTGGTGAAGCATCTCCGCAGCTTGCGCACTACGTCCCCCAACGGCGCAGTAAAGCAGCACGGGACGTTTTTTGTCCAGTTGCTTTATCTTTTGAGTAAAGTTTGGGGCCGTAAAATCAATGAATTCAGCGCCGGGAATTGACCCTGTGGCCGCAATTTCGCCCGGTGTGCGCAGATCCACGATCTGCAGCTGGTTGCTTTTATCGTTTAGCAAAGATTGGGTTTCTTTTACCCCGATTTTTTTGAGCACAGGCTGTGTGCAACCCACCACCCCAAAAAGCAGGGAAAAGGCTATTACTGAGAATAATTTCATGTGTTGAATTGTTTTAAAAAATCAGTGAGGAAGGCGTTCGCGGAAATAACCATAAACCCAGGTACCCGCAATGGCACTCAACAAGGTGACCCCAATGACAAAGGCGCCACTGCCGATCTGGGCAAACAATGGCCCCGGACATGCGCCCGTCATGGCCCAGCCAAGACCGAAGATCGTACCGCCAAATATTTGTCCACGGTTGAACTTTTTATTGTGAAACTCAATCTGTTCCCCATATATCGTCTTGACTTTGTATCTTTTGATGAGCCAGACCGATATTGCACCGAGCACTACGCCCGTGCCAATTATCCCATACATGTGAAATGATTGTAGTCGGAACATTTCCTGAATGCGAAACCAGGAAACAATTTCCGCCTTTACGAAAGCGAGTCCGAAAACAAGTCCAACCGCTGCGTATTTGAGGTTGTACCACCACGGGTGCTTCAATTGCGACTCGTTCACACACATGGTATCGAGCAAGCGCGTATCAAATTCGGCATTGGTCGCCGCTGCTATTTCTTCAGCAGATGGGGAATGAAATTCTTTTACGTTAGACATTTTTCTTGTGCAGGTTTCTAAGAAATAAGAAGAGAAGAGCCAGGAGTGTCAGCATTCCTTTTAAAGCATTAAGATGTGGGGTAAAATCAAATTCGCCATAATGAAACCGCCAACCATGAAAAAGATTGTGGCGATCAAAGACGGCCACTGAAGGTCTGATAAACCCATGATCGAGTGCCCACTGGTGCACCCGCCCGCATACCGGGAACCAAAACCCACCAGAAAGCCACCCAATACCAGCATGATGAAACCACGCAAAGAGAACAGACTTTCCCAGGAAATCAACTGGTTGGGCACCATTCCGCTGTAGTCCGTTATGCCGTAGGTCTGGAGTTCTGCCGCCAATTCTGGAACCACTTTTACCGGTTCAGGATTGGCCAGCACCGTAGTTGCGATGATGGCGCCTACGATGATGCCTCCGACGAAAAAGAAGTTCCAAACCTCTTTTCTCCACTCGTACTTAAAGAATTTCACGTTTGCGGGGAAACAGGCCGCGCAAGCATGGCGCAAATTGGCTGAAAGGCCAAAGTGTTTGTTGCCCAAAATGAGCAGTGCCGGTACGATGAGTCCGATGATGATTCCTGCGACCCACCAGGGCCAAGGTTTAGAGAGTAGTTCCATGTTTATAGTCTGATAATTATCAACAAAGGTGGTGACCTTGATCACTTAGTGTGCGTGACATTTATCACGATGAGTTTAATAGGTGTAATTAAAAATCAGGTTGAAGTGCGTCATATCCACCCGGTTAATGACATACTTATCGTTGCCGTACACTTCACCCAGCCGACCTTTCCAGACGTACAGGAAGTGTACCCGCAAGCCTTCAAACATGCCGCCAAAGGCGTAGCGAGCGTCCAGGTTTATCTGCTGATAAGAAGGGAAGGCGTATTTATTGAGCGCGGCTTTTTTAACATCGGGCAAGTAGAAATGACCATAAGCGCCTTCTAAGCGCAGTTTTTTGTTTTTGTTCTGCCAATTTAGGCGGCCCGTGATGGAATGTGAGTCGCCGCTGCCTTCCACCCGCTCGCGGGGCATGAAGGTAAAGAAAGGTTCCCGGCCCCATTCGCGGGGCGAAAGGAAGCGCCCGTCCGCCGTGATGCGAGTGTAGGCTGCCAGCGCCTGCCAATTGCCGTGCTGCCAACCGGTTTGTGCGCTTAGAACGTTGGATTGGCCGCCTTTTTGAAAATAGGTCTTGGAAACGTCTTCATTTCCGCCGTGCGCCAAAGCATCCTGATGGGTCATTTGCAGGCCAATCAACAGTTTGTGGTTATTTTTTAGCGGATGGGTATAGTCTGCCTGAATAAAAGCCGTGTTGAAGATATTCTCTACATACTGTTCCCAAACCTGAATTCTGGTGCGTTTTCCCCAGTGCCGCGTGATGCCCAGCATCCCAATACCCATACTTTCCAGATTTTCGGGGTAGCCACTGCCGGTACCGTCGGGGTTCAGGCCCTTGGGATACAAGCCAATGGATTCGCCCACCCCAAACCATTCCACAGTGCTTCGCGGCGATATTCTCCAGAGATAACCTCCCTCTATTTTGGTGTTTTTCAAGTCGTTGATCTCTGCCCAGGCGCCCGATTCAGCGGTGGGTCGCATCCGTCCGTCCTGATAGTTGATAAAAGGCGTTTGAAGCGATTGCTGGCCCACCGTGATGCGCGATCTCTTCCACTGGTAGCGCAGCCACAGTTCTTCAATCCGGTCCAGATTCTTGCGGTTTTCCGGGTCTTGTACATCAAAAAGGCCAATTTCGTAGCGGTTGACCGCCCCGGTCAGCGAATCCTTTGCACCCAGATCCGAAGAGGTCAGGTTGTAATTAAAAACGCCTCCCAAACCAAAACTGACCCCATGCCAGGACGACGATGCAAAATGCAACGTGCCTCCAGCTGCCAACGCGTGGTAGTCGGACAATTGCCGGGTATTGTCGGTAGCCATAAAAAAGGTACGGAAACTGCCATGGAAATGGCCCTTTTCAAAGGCCTCCAGAAGGTTGCTGGCTGGGGGTTTTGGCTCCGCTGTGGCGGGTGGGGTGGTTTGTGCAAACAGTAAAGCGGCTTGCAGCGCTCCTGCCATAAGTAGAATGGTGCGTTTCATATTGTGGTGCAAAATCTTCTTTGAATACTGCCACAAAGGTCGGGGCGAAGAAGGGGGGTAGGCGTGACTTATGTCACTATAAACGGTGTCGCCACTACGTGGCGCTTATTTAACCAGCATCACCCCCTTCGGTGACAAAAGTCACGAAACGCAAAAAAAATCAGCCCATACCTTTGTAAGTAAGTATTCACACCGTACCTTTGTGAGTAAGTATTCACACGCTTAAAATTTTATAATTATGAACGGAAAAAACAACATCGCCATCGGATTCTTAACCATGGGCTTTTTTATGGCTTATGGATTTCTGCTTATCTATTTACGGGATTTCGCTCCCGGCAAAGAAGAATGGATCAATACATACTCCACGGGCAAGCACTTTGAGAGCAGATTGGCACACGTCCACGGCAATTTATTTGCGTTTTTAAATATCCTGATAGGCTATTTATTGCTGCACTTCGAGGTGAAACTTAAGAATACCAAGGCAATTTCCTGGTTGGCTTTAACCGGTTTGTTGATGCCAATAGGAATTCTATCCGAAGTCTATTTTGGATTGCCGCCTGCGCTGGTATTAATAGGTGCCATTGCAATGACCATATCGGTCATTTGGCTTGGCGTCTCCTTTTTAAACATGAAACAAATCAAGATTTAAAGAAAATACAATGGAAACCACAGACAATGTCAGTTTTCTGCCCCGCATAGGCGACATGGCGCCAAGCTTGAAGCCATAACCACACAAGGGAATATCAATTTTCCATCAGATTATACCGGGAAATGGGTGATATTATTCAGCCACCCTGCCGATTTTACCCCTGTATGTACCTCAGAATTTATGACGTTTGCCAGTATGCAAGCCGAATTTGAAGCCTTAAATACACGGTTGGTCGGTTTGTCCATTGATGGGCTATACAGCCACATCGCCTGGCTGCGCACGATAAAGGAGAAGATTGAATTCAACGGAATGAAGAATATTGAAGTCACCTTTCCGCTGATAGAAGACATTACGATGAATGTGGAAAAAAAGTACGGCATGATACAACCTGGCGAAAGCAGATGGAAGCGTAAAATGCTACGATTGGTTTTTCTGCACCAAGAAACTATCCTTAGAGCAGGTGAAAAACCCGCCAGCAACGCATTAAAGTTGGCTCAGCCGCGAAGCAACATGAGCCTTAAAGTTAGCCTAAAATGGAACTCAAACCCCGTCAGTTAGAAATTCTCGAAGCCGCTGGCGCCATCCTGTACGAGGAGGGCATTGGCGGCTTGACGACTAAAAGTATAGCCAAACGAGTCGGTTTTACAGAGTCGGCATTGTACCGGCATTATGCCAGCAAAGAAGAAATCCTTGCGGCCTTATTGCAATATCTGTACGCCAGTATGGAGGAGCGTTTGCCGCCCATTGCGGCAATGTCAGAAGTTGCGCCATCGGAGCGCTTGCGTCGGCTGTTTGGAAGTCAACTTGAATATCTTGCCGAACATCCACATTTTTTGGTTGCGATCTTTTCAGATGGCTTACTGAAATACAGTCCGGCGATTAAAGCGGATATGCTGCGCATTATGTTTCTTATGCGCAGTGCAGTATTGCGCGTTATTGAGGACGGGCAAGAAGACAAGGTCTTTATAGAACACATCCCGGCGGAAGAACTGACCCATATTCTCATGGGTTCGTTTCGGTTACTTATGCTTCAATGGAGAATAGAGAATTTTAAATTTGACGTAAAAATCGCTGAAAATCAACACATTGAAAATCTAATTTCACTCATTTCAAGAAGATAATTTCTATGAAATACATACTTTTTTTCACCCTGCTTACCCTTCCATTTTTTCAAGCCTGCGCTGGCGATCAACATCATGGAAAAGCAGAGGCCATTCAGCTGGACAACGGCAAGCGCTGGATCGCCAATTCAGAAACTACCAGCGGCATCGCTGATATGCAGGCTATTCTGGCAAAATACGAAGGTCAGACATCCGAAGTCGCCACCCGACAAGCCATGCGGGCCGAATTAGAAACTACTTTTCAAAGCATTTTTAAACAATGCACCATGACAGGCCCTGCGCACGACCAACTGCACAATTACCTGTTGCCGATGAAGGCGTTGTTCGAAAAAATAGAGGGCAACAACACTACGGAGGCTGAAGCTGCCATTGGCCAACTTAAACAACATCTCAAGGATTATCAGACCTTTTTTCAATAACCTAAGCTGGTTGTTTATGAAAAATATCCTTCCTAAAACAGCGGCGGTAGTGCTTTCGCTGTTTGCAGTGCTGACTATATTTATGAGCGGCTCGGTCATCTTTGACTTGTTCGGGATACGAGCTAAAGAAGGCAATTATGTGCTGTTTGTAGTAATCTTGAATTTTATCTGCGGCTTCCTGTATTTGATTGCAGCCTTTGGGCTGTTCACGAAGAAGATATGGACTACCCAGCTCTTAATTGCCTCACTCGGGGTTCTTCTGGTAAGCTTCTTAGGACTATTATGGCACATTGAATCCGGAGGTATTTATGAGATGGGCACAGTGAGGGCCATGTTATTCCGTATTTCAGTGACCATTCTGTTCGCCGGAATATCCTGGTACTACATCTCAAAAGACAACAAGTCCAGCAAGACACCTGCTCGCTAACAATTAAACCATTTTCAATGAAATTATCAGAATTGCTCACATCCGAAAAGGCGGGACCTGTATTCCGCCCGCTTTTTAAGGCCCAAAATGGCCGTTTAACTGCCATTCGTCTGCTCAAGGGTGAGGTTATTAAAGAACATAAAAGCCCCGTGCCCGCCATGCTTTTGGTATTGGAGGGGGTTGTGGTTTATAAACAACTGGTGGATGGGCTGGAGCACCAACTCAGCGCATCGGAATATACTGAAATTCCGCCGGAGACAACGCATCAGGTGACTGCTGAAACGGACGCTTATTGCCTATTAGTTCAATAGGTTTTTCTGGCAAAAAAACTTTTTATGAAAAAGTACATCTTGTACATCTTATCTTTTTGGCTGATCGGGACAGGGCAAATCTTTGCCCAAAACAACACCAAAACCTTGTCGGAATGTTTGCGCATAGCAATGGACAGCAATCTTTCCATTGCGGTAGCGCGAGAAGGCGTAGCGTTCAGCCTCGAAAAAAGGAAGGAAGTGTCGAGCAGCATCCGACCAAAAGCCTTCGCTGCATTCGACTACCGGCTCTATGGCAACTTACCCACCCAACTGTTGCCCGCCGATGCGTTTGGCGGCCCATCCGGGGTGTACAAAGAAGCCGAATTTGGCGTTCCGCACATCTTCAACCTCAATGTGCAGGCCAACTATCCACTCTACAACCCAGCAGCCCGCGCTGCCGTCAGCGTTGCCCGGCTCGGAGCTTTAAGCGCTGAACTTCAAGTGTTAAAAACACGCGAAGAAACGGCGTATGCAGTCAGTGCCACTTATTATCAGGCACAGATTGCCGCAAATCAGGTGCTTTTTCTGGAAGGAAATATCCGAAACCTCGTGCGCCTGGCGGAGAACATGCGCCTTTTGAAAGAACAATTGCTGGCCAAAGGCTCCGATGTCGATAAAATTGTGCTGCAACACAACTTGCTGCTCGCCCAATTGGCCGCTGCAAAGGCTGGTTACGAGCAGGCCGTCAATGCCCTGAAATTTCAAATGGGACAGTCGGCCGAATCTGTGCTGACCATTCCGGCCACACCGGACTCACTGGCCAGCAATGCGGGTTCCGGTTCCCCTGCCGAGCTGTTATTGCTCCAGCATCAACAACAAACGATTAGCGCCGAAACCAAAACTGCCCGCGCTGCCCGTCTCCCGGTGGTCTCTCTTTATGGATTTTATGGGTACAATGGCTTCGGGAAGACCGGGGATAACGCATTTTTTAAAGAGTTTCCACTCAGTTATATTGGTATGCAGGCGGCAGTTCCGCTATATGATGGCGGCCTCACGCGAAGCAGATTGAACCAGAAAGCCATTGAGCAAAGAAGGGTCTCGCAACAGGAGCAACTCCTCCGGGAAAAATACGATCTCGACCGACGCAATGCCGAACTCAACATCCGGGCAAACTGGCAAATTATGGCCGCGCAACGTGGAAATATCCAATTGGCTGAACGTCTGTTTGAACAAACACAAACGCAGTTACGCGAAGGCGTAGCCACTGTTTCTGATGTATTGCAAGCCGAAAACACCGTTCGGGAGGCCCAGAACAACTATCTCAATGCATTGGTAAAACTCCGTGTTTCCGAACTCGACCGAATGCGGGCAGCGGGTTTGTTGCCTATGGAGTGACCGTTTTTTAAAAATCACAGACTCAATTATAAATTGAATTATGAAGCGAATTTTCGGATACCTCATCCCGGCAATTATCCTGATTGGCATTTTTGCGGGCATTGCCTACAAATTGAGGAGCAATAAGAAAACCGCACAGGAACGGGTCTATCAATTCGATAAATCTGAAGTTGTGCCTTTCAAAAACGACTCAATCCTTTCGGCTTCGCCAAAAACGGCCAATGGCACTTTGCAACTGACGGGCACTTTTGAGCCGAACAGGGACACAAAGATCAGTGCCGAACTACAAGGCAAAATAACCCGTGTTTTTGTGGATGCGGGCAGCCTCGTTGCACAGGGGCAAACTTTGATTAAATTGGACAATTCCCTGTTACAGTTGCAATTACAGTCCATTGACGTACAAATTCAAGGTTTTCAGGCAGATGTAAACCGCTATACGATTTTGGAAAAAGCCGATGCCGTGCAGGGCGTACAATTGGAAAAAGCCGAATTAGGCTTGAAATCTACCCAAGCTCAGCGGGCGATCATACGGGAACAAATCAACAAAACGACCATAAAGGCGCCCTTTGGTGGGGTCGTAGCCGCCAAATTGAGTGAAGCAGGTGCTTTTGCCGCGCCAGGCGTGCCATTGTTGCAAATCATTGATATTTCCAAACTGAAATTTACCGTCAACGTGCCTGAAAAGGACTTAAAATATTTCCAAATGGGGCGCAATTACAAAATCGTCGCCGATGCCTATCCCGGCACGGAACTTT
>JAUSMG010000376.1 GCA_030645295.1 Saprospiraceae bacterium
TGCAGAACGCGAAACCACAAAACAACCGGAAGTAAATCAGATCAATATTGTCTTTTTGTAAAATCAAAATCCCCCTCGAACACTGCGCTCGAGGGGGATTTTGATTTTATATCTCCTTGAATCAGAAAGGTTTATTTCAATTTCACCTTTGCTGCCACGGATGCTTTGCTCTTCTGCTGTTCTTCATCAAAGGGCTTAAGGCTGATGGTCAATGTGTGGCCATTGTCGCTGACCTCGCCGAGCTTGTTGTCAGATTTTTTCACTTCGCGGTCAGGGAAGTGATAGATTTGTTTGTAGCTCATGTCAGCCAGGAACATTTTAACCATATCCATACTGCCTTCTTCGCCATCTTCTCCGCCGCCATTTTCCATCATGGCTTTTTTCATTTCTTCACCAAGGTCGCCCGTGCCGAGTCGCTCGAAGCTCTTGCCATTGAAGCGAAATACTTCTTCCACCTTGGTTTCGTACTTGTCTTTATTGATGATTTTCAGGGCGCGGTTGAGCGCAGCCATGTCGGAAAAATCAAAGGAGTAACCGAAGTTAAAATTGCTGGTGTCTTTGATCTCCACCACGCTGGTAATGCCTTGCACGCCTTTTAGCGTCGAAGCCACGCTGCTCATCTGCTCGCCAAGGCCCCCCATAGGATCTTCGGGAGCAGCTTCAGCGGGAGGAGTGTAATCTCCTTCGCCTTGAATAGCGGTGGAGTCGCCACCCATCATAGCAGTGCTGTCGCCCCCCATGCCCTTGAACATGTCCATCATACCCTTCATTTCGCTCATGTCAAGCGTCATTTTATAGGTGCCGGAACCATTATTGCGGAAAGTGGCTTCCTCAATGATATGGAGGCAACCGGTAAGCGCAGTCATGCTTAGGACAAGTACTGCGAGAAAAAGACTTTTCAAATTTTTCATTGAATGTAAACTAGTTGAGAAATGATGCGGAAAGGGTTCCGCCATAATTTTGCGCAAGGTCTGGTTTTTATTTCAGCCGATCCTCGTCTTTTGAAGACGTTAGACCGGTATTATGTTACAGAAGTTATTCAATCACGAATTCCCGCTCCACTATTTTTCCGTTCTTTTCGAGCACGAAGGTATAAACACCTTTTTGGAGGTACAGTTTTCCGGTGTCGGATTTCTCTATTTCCAGCGCCTTTTTTGGGTCTTTCTGCGCTGCCTGAAGTGTTTCACGGTATTTTTTTAGAACATCCGCTTTAAAATCAAGCACATACTTCCATTGGTTTAAGCCTTTGCTGCAATCGATCTGCCCATTGTTCAACACCAGACCGCTTTCCTTGTGCTTGACCGTCCAATTTGCCTTGCCTGCTGATCTGGCGAAAAACCAAACGGATAATTCAGGGTCCTTGGATTCCTTATATGGTTGCTTTTTGCCCCAGTTCTTTGAAAGCTTTTTCTTCGGCAATTCAAAAACCTCAACCTCAGCGAGCAAGGTTTCTAAGGTTAATTTCTGAATTTTGGATAGATCTGCCTTGAACATGGAGCGTCCGTGGGTGCCAATGACCAACTCATTCGCTTTGGCCTGAATAGCAAGATCATGGACGGGCACATCCGGGAAATCAGCACTCAGGGTCTGGAACGACTGGCCGCCATCCAACGATACATAAACATTGTGGTCTGTGCCGACATACAAGATATTGGCGTTGGAGGGGTCTTCTTTCACTACATTGATGGGCTCAAATGGAAGGTCAAGACCAATCCGCTCCCAATGTTGGCCATAATCCTGCGAGACATACAGATAAGGCATAAAATCATCCCAGCGGTAGCCATTCAAGGAAGCATATACCCGACCGCGTTCATGGGCAGAGGCCTGCACCCGACTCACCCAAAGGTTTTGAATCAAACTGTCGGAGACCTTTGTCCAGGTTTCGCCCCCGTCGCGTGTCACGTGGATGAGGCCATCGTCAGAACCGGCGTACAGCAGCCCAAATTTCAAAGGGCTTTCACAGATACTGGTGAGCGTTCCATAAGGCACATTTCCGGGCTTTCCCCCTAGGGTGAGATCGCCGGAAATGGCTTCCCAATCAGCGCCTTTGTTGAAGGAGCGGTACACTTTGTTTGCTCCAAAATACAATACGTCCTGTTGATGGCGGCTGAGCCAAACGGGGCTTTGCCAGTTGAACCGAAGTGGTCTTTCACCCAGTTCATGCTTTGGGGTAATGGACTTCGTATCGCCGGTTAACTTGTTGATCCTGAAATAATTTCCAAATTGAAAACCGGTGTAGACGGTATTATTGTCACGGTAATCTACCTGGATCTGCATCCCGTCGCCGCCCATGAGTTCTTTGTAAGGGTATTGCCCGGTCTGGTGCCAACTTGTAGAGGCTTCGTAGTTGCTGGAGCCTACCCAAACGCCGTTGTCCTGCGCACCGCCATATACATTGTACGGTTCGGCCTCGTCGGTGGTAACCGCATAAAATTGACCGACTGCCGGGGAATTGCACTTGGTCCAGGAGTCGCCATTGTCCCAGGAAATATTGAGACCGCCGTCGTTGCCATTCACCAGATGGCCGGCGCGGCTCGGGTTGAGCCAAAGCGCGTGGTGATCCACGTGGACGTTGTCGCCGTTGATATTTTTCCAGGATTTGCCGCCATCCTCTGAGCGGATGATGAAAAAGCCGATCATATAGACTTTGTCGGCATCGTCCGGCAGGCAGCGCACGTTGGAGAAATAGTAGCCATAAGTGAAGTGCATCTGCTCAATGGCATCTTCGTGTGTGCGCTTCCAGGTCGTACCACCATCGTCAGAACGATAGAGTTCGGCGCCGATGAAATCGGTTTCAAAAAGGCTGGTATTGGCATCTTCGAGATACTCTACCAGTGCGATGGGCTTGAGTTTGTCTTTTTCTACTAAGCCCTTGACTTTCTTAGTATTGTATTTTTCAGGGAAGTCATTTTGCTTCAGATAATCGCTTATTTTTTCGTCAGAAAGCTTCAAAAAGTCTTCTTTGGAAATGCTCCGCAATTGATCTTTGGTTAAAACATCCTCCTTCGGTTTGTCTTTTTTGGGTTTTGAATTTTGGTTATCCACGCAAGCATAAAGGACGGTTTTGCCATTTTTTTTGCCGGCGGTAAGCCCGATCCGGCCAATTTTTTCGCCCGTGGGGAAACCGCTCGCTGCGGTGCTGGATTTTGCCCAGGTATTGCCGCCATCCGTGCTTTTCCAGATGCCGGATCCTTCTCCGGCGCCATCAAAATCCCAGGATCGGCGGCTGCGTTCCCAGGTGGCGGCGTAAAGGGTTATAGGGTCATTTTTATCCGCCGTAGCCTCGGCGAAGGAGGAGGGGTCAATTATGAGGTCAATACCACCGCTGTTTTCGTTGACAAAGAGGTTTTTTTTCCAGGTTTTGCCGCCGTCGGTGGTTTTGAACACACCACGCTCGGCATTGGGGGAATAAAGATGTCCCAGCACTGCTACCCAAAGCGTATTCGGGTCCCTGGGGTGCAGGATGATCCGGGCAATGTGGTGACTTTCCGGAAGACCTCGCCATTCCCAGGTTTTGCCGTTGTCGGTGCTACGGTAAAGACCCGTTCCGGCGTAGGAGGAGCGGCTGCTGTTGGCCTCCCCGGTGCCGACCCAGAGGACACGGTTGTTCCAATCAACAGCTATATCGCCAATGGTCATACTGGCCTCATGATCGAAGATCGGGTCGAATTTTGTGCCGTTGCTTGTACTGTGCCAGAGGCCGCCGGAGGCGTATGCGACGTATATTTCGGTTGGGTCGGCGGGGTTTACATCCAGGTCGGTGACGCGGCAGGAAAAAACGGATGTGCCGATGTTGACGGGGTTGACCGAGGAGAGTAAAGAGTTGTTTTTCAGCAGCTTGCGCTGTTCAAAACCTTGGAGGCGGGCATCTGCGGGGGTAACCGTAGGCTGAGCGTTAACGATGAACGATGAACTATAAACGATGAACAGGAGCGCAAGGAGAAGCTGTTTTCGCATTGTGTTGAAAAATTTTTGCGGAAGGTACGATCTGGGTGGAATTTGGAACACTCCAAGCGAAACAGAATCCTATTCTGAAACCGCAAGCGCGAGAAAAGGAGCTCGCACAGCATTGAAAAAAAGCCACGGTTGTTCTTATGCTGAAATTGGAACAGTAGAAGCAGGGGATTTCAAAATTAGCGTGATCCACTTTACCCAAACAAGGCCCCTTGCCCGGCCAATTCCTCCGCCGCCGCTTCAGTGTCAATTGAATTTGGCACATCTGGCTCGTTGGGCAAAAGCCGTTTCACAATACGGAGCTGGTGTGTGTAGCGGTTGAGGTCGCGGTTGAAAATACCAAAGTGGTCGAGCTTATCCACCCGCACTTGTCCGCTCGCATGAATGATGTTGCATTCGGGCAAAATGATGCCAACGTGCGTGATCTGTCCCTTCCCATTGTCAAAAAAGGCGAGGTCTCCTGCCTGACATTCCTCCATAAAATCTATGGGGCGTCCTTGCGTAACCTGTTGATTAGCATCGCGCAACAGCCGGATCCCGGCAGTTTTGAACACCATCTGCGTGAGTCCGGAACAGTCGATACCAAAGGGGGAACGCCCGCCCCAGAGATAAGGTGCGTGGAGATACCGCCGGGCTATTTTGACCACCCAGGCACTGTCGGTACGCTGTTGGCCAAGGGTAACCACGGGGCCGGAAAACTGAAAAGTTTGTTCGCCCAATTGGCAACGCAAGCCATCGTATTGTGGCAGCACGGCCCCCATCGTAACGGGGATAAAATGATCCGTAGCCATGAGGCCTTCCACCAGGGAAAGGTTGAGCGCCTGATGTTCCCGGTATTCATCGAACTCTTTGGGTGTCAAGCGTTTGAGTTGTTTGGAATCTACCCATCCGGTGTAGCCATCCCAGGCGCACACGACGTACTTCCAGTTCTCTTTGGACTCCTGCACTTCCACGGTTTCGCCAAAAAGCAACTGCGACACCATCTCGCTTTTGTCGGATGGCTGGGCACGTAGGGGAGCAATAGAGACTTGGCAGGCGGCGTATTCCACGGGAGGGTGAGCGGTGTGAGAGAGCGTGAGAAGTATGAGAGAGCGTGATAGGATTAAAGTTTTGAGAAATACCTGAAATCCTGTCCGGCTTCAATCTTTTGCAAAGTCTCAAAAATCAAGCGTATCAGGTTGTTTACGTCGTCTTTATGGGCCATTTCCACCGTGGTGTGCATGTAACGCAGCGGCAATGAAATGAGCGCGGAGGGCACTCCGCCATTGGAATAAGCGAAAGCGTCGGTATCCGTACCCGTGGTGCGGCTGGCTGCTTCGCGTTGGAAGGGAATTTCCTTTTCCTCGGCAGTAGCGATGATGATGTCGAGCAGTTTTTGGTGGACTGCCGGAGCATAGGTCACCGTCGGACCGCGGCCACAACGCACATCGCCATGTTTTTTGGTGCTGATCATGGGGGTATGTGTGTCGTGCGTCACGTCCGTCACGATGGCTACGTTAGGCTTGATGCTGTTGGCCACCATTTCTGCGCCGCGCAATCCCACTTCTTCCTGAACTGAATTGACGATATAAAGCGTATAAGGCAGTTGTATATTGCTCTCTTTCAGGAGTCTGGCTACTTCGGCGATGCAAAAACCACCCACCCGGTTGTCGAGCGCCCGACCGGTGTAATAGCGGTCATTGAGAATGGTAAATTCGTCCTGAAACGTGATCACACAACCCACATGAATGCCCATTTGGATCACTTCATCGCGGTCTTTTGCCCCCACGTCGATCGTCAGATTTTCAATCGTAGGGGAGACGTTCGAGTCCTTATCGGTACGGGTATGGATGGCGGGCCAGCCAAATACGCCCTGGATTCGCCCACCTTTCCGGAGATGGATCCAAACGCGCATGGAAGGAGCGATTTGAAAATCAGAGCCACCATTGCGGATGATGTGTATAAACCCATCGTCCGTGACGTAGTTGACAAACCACGAGATCTCGTCGGCGTGCCCTTCTATAACGACCTTGTACGGCTGTCCGGGGTTAATGATGCCATATGCCGTACCATAATGGTCTATTTTCCAGTCATCTATATAAGGACGGATATATTCGAGCCAAAGTTTTTGGCCACTCGCCTCATAACCGGTTGGGCTGGCGTTGTTCAGGTATTCCCGAAGAAAGGATTCAGAATTGGGCGTAATCATCTTCTAAATGATGAATGATGAATGATGAATGATGAATGACGAAAGTGTTAAACATTCATCATTCATCATTCATCATTTATCATTCGTTTTATGCATAAAGCGCGCCCCAAGCGTCAGGGTTTTCGCGCCATTTTTTCAACGTATTGAGATCAGATTCGGATACATAGCCTGTTCGGGCAGCCTCTTCCACCAATGCATCGTAATTCGTCAGGGTTTTAAAATCCACCCCTTTTTCGGCAAAAGCGAGCTCCGCCTTGGAGAAACCATATTGAAAGATCGCCAAAACCCCTGCTACCACAGCCCCCGCCTCACGGAGCGCATCTACGGCCAAAAGACAACTTCCGCCCGTACTGATCAGGTCTTCCACGACTAAAACCCGTTGGTCTGTTTTCAGTTCACCCTCAATTTGATTTCGCCGTCCGTGGTCTTTTGCACTGTTGCGCACATAAACAAAAGGTTTTTCCAGCACATCGGCCAACAAGGCACCATGCGGGATACCCGCCGTTGCCACCCCGGCCACCACATCAAATGTACCAAATTCGCGGGACTTTTCGGCCAAACAATTTTTTAAAAACGTACGAACTCCCGGATGCGAAAGAGCCACGCGATTGTCGCAGTAAATCGGGGACAACATGCCCGATGCCCAGGTGAACGGCTCGTTCGGACTGAGTTTAACGGCCTTGATTTCCAATAAGTTGCGAGCGACTTCAGATTCCAAAATGCTAATTTGAGTTAGTAATTGTATTTAGCCACGAATTACACGAATTTCCACTAATTCGAGTCTGTATTCCTGCAAATTCCTGCAATTCGCGACTGTCTCACCAGTTTAGATGCCTTACATTCGCCTCCAAATAATTCAAAAAGTGCCGCAAAACTATAAAATCTACCACAACGGAACACCCGTTTTTCTGACCACGCCCGAAGGAGCGCAGGCGCTGGGCTATCAACCCGATAAAGTAACCTATGTAGCGCTGTACATAGGCAAGAAAAAAGTGCTGCGGCAATACCTGGATTTGCTGGTTAAAAACCGAAATCTTCGGGCCGTAGTGCTGTATCACCCCGATCTGGAAATGCTTTGGGCCGACTTTAAAGCCTGTCTCAAAGTGCTGGAAGCCGCCGGCGGTTATGTTTTAAATGCTCAGAATGAACTACTTGTGTTCTTTCGCCGCGGTTCCTGGGATTTGCCCAAGGGTAAGATCGACCCGGGTGAAACGCCGGAACAGGCTGCGGTGCGCGAAGTGCAGGAAGAGACTGGATTAGTGAATGTTTCCCTCGGAGACTTTCTTGCGTTCACGTATCACATCTACGAAGAAAAAAGCCAGCGAATCCTCAAAAAAACCTGGTGGTACCGGATGCGTACGAATGATACACAACTCGTGCCACAAATCGAAGAAGACATCGAGGAGATCCATTGGGTAGCGCCAGGGGCATGGCTGGAAAGCGGTGTGGTCGTTTACCCAAATATTCGGGAAGTGATTGAGCAGGGGTTGTGAGTATCCCGGAACGCTGTTCCGGGACCCTGACTAAACATCCACGGAACGGAGTTCCGGGGTACTGCAACAAATTCTATCTTTGCTCCCCTAATTCAAAATTCAAACAAAAATGCTGTTCAGAATACATAAGGAAGGTCGCACGATATTGATTGTTTCGGCCTTGTTGTTGTTTGCATTGATTATCGTCATAGCTCAGTTTCTGCCCGTCGCTTTCTGGCCGGTGCTGATACTCTCGATCGGCTTCTATATCCTTGTGCTTCAGTTTTTTAGAAACCCTGTGCGGGAAGTCTTGGTTGCCGACAATCATCTTGTCTATGCGCCTGCGGATGGGAAAATTTGCGTCATCGAAGAGGTTTATGAAGCCGAATATTTCAAGGAAAAACGACTTCAGATCTCCATTTTCATGTCGCCCTTAAATGTCCACGTAAACCGCAACCCGGTTAGCGGCGTGGTCAATTATTTCCGCTATCACCCCGGAAAATACCTCGTGGCCTGGCATCCGAAAAGTAGTACAGAGAATGAGCGCACCACCGTGGTCTACGACTTTGGCGGCGGAGAGATCCTCATGCGCCAGATAGCGGGTGCGGTCGCCAAACGCATTAAATGGTACATCGGCGAAGGCGAAAAAGTAGAACAGGGCCGCGACATGGGCTTTATCAAATTCGGTTCACGCGTGGATCTGTTTCTGCCACTCAACGCGAAAGTAGAAGTGGTGATGAACCAGCAAGTAAAAGGGAACAAAACTGTGGTCGCGAAAATTTAAACTATGTATGATGTATGATGTATGATGATGTATGAACGAGGCAAGTTGAATTTGAGTCGAAGAGACTTTATGCACATTTTTACCCACCGTAGTTTTAACGAAGGAGGGAACCACATTTTTACCCACCATAGTTTTAACGAAGGAGGAATCACATTTTTACCCGCCGTAGTTTTAACGAA
>JAUSMG010000107.1 GCA_030645295.1 Saprospiraceae bacterium
CTCTTTTTCCTAACAGCCCTACTCGCGGTATTTGCTACCGCCAACGCTCAAATCAAAACTCCTGCCCCAAGCCCTGTTGGCAAAATCAGCCAGGAAGTTGGTCTCATGAAAGTGGAGGTGGAATACTCCCGTCCAAGCGCCAAAGGCCGCAAAGTATTTGGAGACCTCGTTCCATTCGGTGATATGTGGCGCACAGGCGCTAATGCCAGCACCAAAGTTATCGTGTCTGAAGACGCAAAAGTGGCTGGAATTCCCTTGCCTAAAGGAACCTACGCACTCTACACCATTCCCGGAGAAAAAGAGTGGACCATCATTTTCTATAAGAATACTTCTTATTGGGGAACCCCTGAGCCAAAGGATTTTAAAGAAGAAGATGTACAGGCTCGCTTCACGGTCTCCTCTATCCCTGTCCGTGATCTGGTAGAGACCCTGACCCTGAACCTCAACAACTTACGCAATAATGGTGGCGACCTCGAGATCATCTGGGAATACACCAAAGTGGTTATCCCGATCATGACCGACACCGACACGAAGGTGATGAAAGCGATTGAAAGCACCATGGGCGGCCCGGCAGCAGGCGATTATAACGCTGCTGCCCGGTACTACTTCGAAGAGAAAAAAGACATGGCCCAGGCACTTGTTTGGGTGGACAAAGCCCTTGAAAAAGGCGGCGAAAAATTCTGGATCCTTCGCTTGAAAGCGAACATTCTTGCAGAGTTGGGTCGCTATAATGATGCCATCATGGTGGCTGAAAAAAGTACCGAAATGGCCAAAAAAGAAGGCAACGAAGACTACCCGCGCATGAATGAGAAAAGCATTGCGGAGTGGAAAAAGAAGAAGTAAGCAGAGCGCAGCTGCAGTTTTACCCGCCCAAGTTTCGACGAAGGCAGGGGGCTGTCGCGCAATGCTAAAAGAAAAGCCAATAACGAACCCAGCGTTTGTTGTTGGCTTTTTTTTCGTCCGTGCCCTGACAAATTGCCGGAGTATCGTTTTCCAAAAACAACCCGGAGCTCGGTACTAGTGCCCTGTATCTACAACGTTTAAAACAAACCGTGACCGGTCCATGAATCCAATATACTTACTGCTATTCTTCCCGCTCATTGCCAGTGCCCAAGGTCCTCTGGACGGCTATTTGAAAGGCAAAGGCGTGCTGGACCTGGCGCCTTCATTTTCTTTGAACAATGCCGATAAATTTGAAGGCTCCGGTGGTCAAACTTACAACGAAACCTACAAAGGCCAGATGTTCAGCCTGTTCGCAGAATATGGTCTGACCGAGAAATTCGACCTTGTAGCGACGGCTGCGGCCGTTTTTACCCCGCTCCAAAGCGGACTTCAGGATGCTGGACTTTTTGTAAAATACCGTCCTGTCCATGCTCCATTGGGGAAAGCGGGAAAACTCGGGGTGCTTTTCGGGTTGGGCGCAACGTTTCCGCTCGGCGACTACGAACCTACAGCCACGGGCGCGCTGGGGCAAAAAGCCGTCACGGTGCCCGCCAAACTCATCCTGCAATGGGAAACCCCGCTCGGACTTTTTCTCAACCTTACAGGCGGTTACCATTTTAGACTCGATGACTTGAAAGATGCCGACATCGCATTGGTGCGACAACAAAGGCCTGATTATGAGCCCCTGGAGCCACAGAATTTTACAACATTTTTGTTAAAACTGGGATTCCCTGCCCGCCATTTTTACCTCGACGGCTGGGCGGAGTGGCAGCACACTTCGGGTGGTGCAAACTATGTGCAGAACGTCCCGGATCTGCCGCAGGCCTACGGGGTGTCATACACGCAGGTGGGCGGAACAGCCTATTATTCGGATAGTGGACGCACCGGTTTTTACCTGAGCGGCGGGTATATCCTCAACGGCCGCAATACGAGCAGAATTCAGCGGATAACGTTTGGAATGGTGTTTAAATTGGGAGTGTGATAGACTCTAATAAATTAGGGTTTCACGCAACGACGCAACGTTTTGATTGTTACTGAAATCCGGCGTTGCGCCGTTGCGCCCTTGCGTGAAAAACCCCTATTTATTTCCCCCTCTCTTTTGCTCAGAAAAATCCATCTGGTTGAGCGCCATCAATTCCTTCATGGTTTTCTGCATGCCATCCACGGATCCATCGAGGAAAATGACGTTGCCCTTGCCGTGTTCGGTGAAGTTTTTGATGGCTTCTGTCCACATCGAGAACAGAATGACCGAGGTGTCCAGATTGGCGGTATGCATCTCTTTGGCGGCCTGACTCATACCCCGTGCTACTTCTTCGCGAAAAAGGGCGACTGCCTGGCCACGCATTCTGGCGGCTTCGCGTTCTGCTTCGGCGGAGATCTTGATGGCGTTGCCTTCTGCTTCAGCGGCCTTGGTCTTGGTGATCAGGAGAGCCTGACCTTCGTTCTCCGCAGCAGCCTTAAGGTTGTTGGCGGCCACGATCTTTGACATGGAGCGCATTACTTCTTCGTCGAAAGTAATGTCGTTGATCTGCAGGTCAATGAGGTGGAAACCCCAGTCTTCAAGCATGTGGTCAATGTTGACCTTTACGGCATCGGTGATCTCGCGACGCAGCAAAAGCACTTCCTGTTGCTTTTTGGTGGCCACGAAAGAACGGATGCTACCCTCTACCGTGCGCGTCAGGCTGGCCATGAAATCGCGGTCGCCCACAAAGCGAAAGGCCACTTTTTTCACGGTTTCTTCTGCATTGTCCATTACGGAGAAAAGCAGCAATGAAGTAAAGTGCACATTGGCCTGGTCTACCGTGACGGCCTGGAAATTGAGTTCCACCGCACGGTTTTGTACGGAAATGCGCTTGAAGATCTGTTCAATAAAAGGGATCCGGAAACTCAGGCCCGGATAGAGCGTTCGGTTGTATTTACCAAAAATGGTCGTAATGGCTACCGTGCCCTGCTGAACGGTCACCAGACTTAAAAAGATAAGTACAATGACAATGGGAATGTAATAGATAGAATCCATAGTGTGGGTATGAAAAGGTTTGACGGATTGATTCAGAGCGACAAAGGTGAAGGCTTAAAAGCGAAGCTACAAGTGCAGCGTTTCGATTCTCCGACCAAATGCCGCTTTTGGAGGCGTGAAAATGGGAATAATTTCGGCGACGGAGGGAAATATTCTCTATTTCTATTCAAAAAATTGCCAACACCAGCGCATTGTGTCGGATCCCATGGAGATGATTTTCACACCATTAATTTCTGAATACCTTTGTTCAAAATCATTGAACGTATGACGCTTGTCAAAGCCATTGGCTGCTTTTCACTGCTACTGCTGGTTCAATCCGGCAGCGCCCAATCCCCTGTTTTTACCAGGGAGGATACCTTGCGCGGCAGCATTACCCCCCAGCGTGATTGGTGGGATTTGACCTATTACAACCTTAAGATCAAAGTAGACCCGGCCGAAAAAAGTATTTCCGGTAGCAATGAGATCCACTACACCGTGCTTTCCTCCGACAAGGTGCTGCAAATCGACCTGCAAGCCCCCCTGCGTCTCGAACGGGCAGAACAGGATGGACAAGCGCTCCCGATGACCAGACAGGGTCGCAATGCCTATTTTATCGATCTCATAAAGGATCAACCCAAAGGCTCACGGCAAAGTATAACGGTATGGTATTCAGGCATTCCGCAGGCTGCGAGAAATGCGCCCTGGGATGGCGGATTCAGTTGGAAGACAGATGAGGCTGGTCTGCCTTTTGTGGCAACTTCCTGTCAGGGCATCGGCGCGAGCGTATGGTGGCCCTGTAAAGACCACATGTACGATGAACCTGATTCTCAGGCGATTACAGTCAGGGTTCCAAAAAATTTGACCAATGTATCGAATGGCAGACTGCGCCGGGTGCTGGAGCATGAAGATGGCACGCATTCATTCGAGTGGTTCGTTTCCAATCCGATCAACAACTACGGCGTAAATGTTAACATAGCCAATTACACCCATTTTGCCGACACCTTTCAAGGCGAAAAAGGCCTGCTAACACTCGATTATTACGTTTTGCCCAAAGATCTGGAGAAAGCCAAAGTTCAGTTTCAACAGGTGAAACCGATGCTCCGCGCATTCGAACATTGGTTTGGTCCGTACCCTTTTTATGAAGATGGCTACAAGCTGGTGCAAGTGCCTTACCTGGGCATGGAACACCAAAGTTCGGTCACGTATGGCAATCGTTTTTTGAATGGTTATCTCGGGAAAGATCTGTCCGGCACAGGCTGGGGGATGAAGTGGGATTTTATCATCATTCACGAATCTGGTCATGAGTGGTTTGCCAACAACATCACCTATCGCGATATTGCGGATATGTGGGTGCACGAAAGTTTTACCAACTATAGCGAAGGACTTTACACGGAATATCACTTTGGCAAGGAGGCTGGCTATGCCTACATACGGGGTTGCCGATCTACGATCCAGAACAAGGCGCCGATCATTGGCATTTACGGGGTCAACTCAGAAGGCTCCGGCGACATGTATTCAAAGGGTGGAAACATGCTCCATACCATCCGCCAGATCGTGGACGACGACGAAAAGTGGCGATCCATCCTGCGTGGCCTGAACCGCGATTTTTACCATCAAACGGTGTACGGTTCACAAATAGAAGCCTACATCATCCGGCATTCCGGTAAAAAATTAGAAAAGGTTTTTGATCAGTATTTGCGCAATATCACCATCCCTGTTTTGGAGTATCAGTTCAAGGGACGCAAGCTAAAATATCGCTGGACCAATTGTATCGAAGGGTTCGACATGCCTGCAAAAGTGACCTTGTCGTCCGGGAAATTTGACTTCATTTATCCAACTACGCAATGGAAAAGCAGTAGCTGCTCATTGCCCAATAAGGACGATTTTCAGGTGGAACCAAATTTTTATGTTTTGGCAAGAAGGCAATAATTCCCTGTTGTGTTTCAAAGCGGCAACGAGGTCCGAAGGCAAAGTTATATTTGCAGATTATCGAAAATTTCATTCATGAAAATAGCAGCACGATTGAATTTGTATATACCCGCCTCCTCCCTGAAACGGGTAAGATTTTTAAAACCTTACCCGTACGGGGCGCCCATTCTTTGGCTAATTTTCTCCCTCGCGACAAGCCTATCCCAGGCCCAAACCCTGCGCGGCACAGTCCGCGATGCCGATAACGGAGAAGCGATCATCGGAGCGACTATAGGGCTGCGTTTTAGCAAAGCAGGCGCCGAACCGCTCTCCCTGGCCACCAACCCCGGCGGTGAATTTATTTTTGAAAAGATCCGCCCAGGGTATTACAGCGTGGAAATAACTGCACAAAGCTTTGAAAATCAATTTATTGCAGAAATAAATGTGACGGCAGGTAAAGAACAGGTGCTTGAAATCGCGCTGCGGCGCTCGGCTTCCCAATTGGCAGAAGTAACCATCTCCGCAACCAGACCAGGACGGCGACAGCCGCTTCCGCTGGGTGAAATTCCCCTGACCAAAGATCAGACGCTGCGCTTTCCCGCCACTTTTTTTGACCCAAGCCGTTTGGCGATGGCCTACCCTGGCGTGGCGAACACTGACGATCAGGCCAACGGACTGAGCATAAGGGGAAACAGTCCCGCTTCCGTCCGTTGGCGACTGGAGGGCGTAGACATCGTGAACCCCAACCATTTGTCCAATGCAGGCACCTTCAGCGACCGGCCAGCGGCGGCGAGCGGCGGAATCCTGATGTTCTCTGCCCAGCTGCTGGACAATTCTTCACTGCTCACGGGGGCTTTCCCGGCAGGCTACGGAGATGCCATGGGGGGGATAATGGACATGAATTTAAGGCGCGGAAACAATCGTCAGCATGAGTTTACGGCTCAGGCCGGGCTTATCGGACTGGATCTGGCGGCAGAAGGGCCCATAGGCAAGAAGGGTAAAAATTCCTATCTGGTGAATTATCGGTATTCCACGGTGGGTTTGCTGGGGCAATTGGGGGTGTCGTTTGGTGATGAACAGATCAATTTTCAGGACCTTTCTTTCAACCTGAATTTTGAAGGAAAAAAGGGTGGACATTGGACTTTATTCGGGCTGGGGGGGCTTAGTGAGAACATCTTTCGCCACAAGACCGACTCTGCAGAGATCAAGGCGTACAAGGATTATTTCGACATTGATTTTGAATCGAAGACAGGGGTATTGGGGGTGTCTAATTGGAAGGCATTTGGGAAAAATTCATGGTTAAAAACCGTTGTTGCACACTCCGTGCAAACCAACAAGCGTAATTCCAGAACTGCGGTATTTCCCAAGCGCGGAAGTACCGATGACATTTGTGAAGTAAAAACCTCAACCTCCATAACCTATTCACAGCTTTTGGAGCAAAAATATCGGTTATTAGGGGGTATTAGGGGAACGTTTCAAATATACCAGGCTTTTGCTGTAATAGACAATCTCGCTACAGAACCGCTCGACCATGATTATACTTTGATACAACCATGGGTTCAGCTCAATTGGCAAAGTCGCAATCAAAAAAACACCACTGTACTTGGCGTACACAGTATGCTCCTGGATGTATTAAGCGCTGTTCATCAACGGGCTTTTGCGCTGGAACCCCGTTTTAGTTTCTCTCGAAAATTGGCGGAGAAGCATAGAATTTCATTTGCTGCGGGCATGTACTCCCAAATTCCGCCTGATTGGCTCTTGAGATATGAAACCGAATTACTTCGTTCACAGAAAATAGAAGCCGGATATTCGTGGAATTTTGCGCCTTTCTGGCAGTTCAAAACATCCGTTTATCGACAATGGATCAATAATGCCCCATACTTCATCAACGAGCGTTTTTCGCTACTAAATGACAGCGAATTCAATATGCAGAACGATTTTTCGTCATACAGTACTGGTTTGGGCTTCAACACAGGTATTGAGTGGAGCGTGGAGCGCAGCCTTACCAACGGTTGGTTTTTGCTTGCAAATGCCAGTTTCTTTGATTCAAAATTTTCGAAGAAAAGCAGTCGTTCAAAAAATGAATGGCTTCCTACCCGATGGGACATTGGTCACATCAGCAATGTTACTTTTGGCAAAGAGTGGCAGCGTGAAAAAAGCCCGGGTAAAGAGCGGAGCATTGGCCTGAATGCCCGGGTCGTTTGGGCAGGTGGTGTACGCGAGGCGGAAATCGACCGCAGCGCCTCCGAGCTGGCTAACACGACCATTCTGGATGAGCGTATCGGGTATTCCAGGCAGTATCCCGACTTTTTCCGCATAGACCTGCGGGTGTACTGGCGGAAAAACCTGGGCAATCGTCGAAACAGCACCTTCGCACTCGACATCCAAAACCTGAGCGGGCAGCAGAATTTTGCGTATCATTATTACGATCCCTATACCAGACAAATTGAGAACAAATACCAACTGGGCACTATTCCTAATTTCAGTTGGCGCTTAGAGTTTTAACCCAGACTACAGGACATTTTGACACTGGACGTTAGACGCGATTCAGTAAGTGCTTGATTTTCAAAATTTTAGAGTGCAAATCCAATGTCTAATGTCAAAATGTCCAGTAGTCTGGTTTTAACCAATAATTCATCAATACCTGAGCATGAAAATCTTATTTTGGGTGCTTTCCGGGCTTTTTTTGCTTTTCACCATGGTACAATATAACGATCCCGATCCGATCCTCTGGATGTTGCTTTATGGCGGGGTTGCGGTGCATTTCACTTTGGCAGCCTTGGGACGGATTTACCGTCCGGCAATATGGCTATGGCTGGTGGCAGCCATGGTGTGGCTTGGTTTCCTTAGCCCCGATTTTATCCATTGGCTGCAAATGGGAATGCCCTCCATTGTAGAAACCATGAAGGCAGAAACTCCCTGGGTGGAGTTGGCACGAGAATTTCTAGGCTTGTTGATGGCCGCTGGCACCTGCGGCTGGTTGTTGTGGCGGACGAGATGATTGGATCTTGGGGATTTGGTTATATGGGGATTCGGGGATTTGTTTTGCCAGAGCCTGGTATTCTTTCCTAGTGACAAGCAATAATACCAGGCTCTGACAAAACAAATCCCCGAATCCCCATATAACCAAATCCACATATCCTAGTCAGGCTCAAAGCCGAGAATAATGCTAAACCTTGCGTAGTCGCTGATTTTGCGGCTTGGGTAGAACTCCGGTTTGTCGATACCGATACCGTAGTCAAAACCGAGTGTACCGAACATTGGCAGGAAGACGCGCAGACCCATACCCACGGAACGTTTGATGTCGAAAGGATTGAAATCCCGGGCACGGCCCCAGGCGTTGCCGCCTTGTGCAAATGCCGTGACAAAAATCGTGCTTTGTGGGTTGAGCGAGATGGGGTAACGCAATTCCACGGTGTATTTGTTGAACACACCCGCGCCACCCGGATAACGGGACATGATGTCGCTGGTGTTGTAGCCACGCAGGCTGATGATATCACGGGCGTTGAGGCCAAAGTTCTGGTTGTTCAAACCGTCTCCACCCAGTTCAAAGCGCTCAAATGGACTCAGACTGGTCTTATCGCTGTATCTGCCCAACAAGCCGATCTTGGCCTGTGTTTTCAGCACCAGTTTTCCCACCAAAGTGGTGTACCACTCGGCATCGATGCGCCATTTTAGGTATTCGGCATATTTGTAAATTTCGCCGACACTTGCTGTTTCATAAAAGCTTTTCTCTTTAAACCAGGAGTAGGGCGGCGTCGCGTTCATTTTCATAGAAATGAGCGAGCCTTGCTTGGGGAAAATCGGATCGTTGATGCTGTTTCGTGCCACCGTGATGCCGAGGCTGTAGTTGTGTACGATACCATCGGATACTACGCGGCCAAGATCATCCCGGAAAGCAAACGACAAGGCATTGCTGAGTTTAAGGGTCTGAATGTCCGCATCAGCGCGCAGTATGAAGTTGTCATCCGGCCATTTCAGTCGGGTACCAAAGCCCACTGTTCCTTGCAGGATCTCGAGTTTTTGGAAACTCTCTGAGCCTGGGAAACCTGAAGCAAAACGGTTGTAAAAGCCTGCAACAGTCAAGGAATTGGGCTTTTTGCCACCCATCCAAGGCTCCGTGAAAGAAATATTGTAAGATTGGTAGCGGTCGCCTGCCGTCTGACCACGCAGGCTGAATCGTTGTCCGTCTCCTTGCGGAAGGGGATTCCAGGCTTCGCGGTTCTTGATGTTCCGAATGGAAAAGTTGTTGAACGTGACGCCCAGTGTACCGATCACACCACCGCGGCTAAAAGCCGTAGCAGGCTGATATCCAGCCGAAAGTTCCAGTTGGTCAGAGGGTTTTTCCTCCACCGTATATTCAATGTCCACGGTACCACGATCAGGATTCACGGGCGTATTGATGCCGAGTGCTTCCGGGTTGAAATAACCGAGATTCACAATTTCACGCTGTGAGCGAATGATGTCAGCGCGGCTGAATTTGTCGCCGGGACGAGTGAACAGTTCCCGGCGGATGATGTGTTCGTGGGTCCGGTCGTTGCCCTTGATGACCACCCGGTCGATCGTAGCCTGAGGGCCTTCGTAGATCCGGAGTTCGAGGTCAATAGAGTCGTTTTCTATCGCTGTTTCCACGGGATCGACCCGGAAAAACAGGTAACCGTTGTCGAGGTAAAGCGAAGAAATATCGCGCCCGTCCTGACTGAAGGAAAGCCGTGTGTTTAGAAGGTCCTGGTTGAAAACATCGCCTTTTTTTATGCCCAGCACCTGGTCGAGGTACTTGGTTTCGTAGAGCGTGTTGCCTTTCCAGCGAATGTTGCGGAAGTAGTAACGGTGGCCTTCCACGACATCCATATGGATCATGATCTGGCCTTTATTGCTGCGCCAGATGCTGTCGTTTGCCACGCGGGCATCCCGGTAGCCGAGGTTGTTGTAGTACGCTTCAATTTTACGCTTGTCCTCCTCGTAGAGTTCGCGTACAAATTTTGATTTCTTGAATAATTTGCGTTTCCGATGGGTTTCTTTCATTTTTTTGCGCAAAACCCGGGCTTTTACATGGTCATTCCCGCTAAATTGGATGTCCTTGATCTTCACTTTTTTACCGGGAGCGATCACAAATTCCAATCGGGTCGCATTGGTGGCGCGTTCATCAGGATAAGAATTGACCTTTACACGGGCGTTCAGGTAGCCCTTCTCCACATAATATTCTTCCAATTCATTTATCAGGGTCGCCTTCACATTTTCAGTCAGGATAGAACCTTTTTGCAGAAACTTATTGATGATACCGTTCAGGTCGTCGTGTTTGCTTTTTTTCACGCCCACATAGGAGTGGCGTGTATAGCGCGGCAGTTCTTTTACCGCGATCTCCAGAAAAATTTTGTCGCCAACGGTGCGCTCCTGATTGATCTGTACATCGGTGAAAAGCCGGAGATTCCAGAGCGTGCGCACCGCATTGCTAAAATCCGTGCCGGGCACCCGCACTTTGTTGCCCACGCGAAGGCCGGAGAGTGAAATGAGTGTATTTGCATCGGCAAACTGAGCGCCTGAGACCCGCACACCGCCAATTTCGTACTCTTTTTGCTGAGAATAATCGAGCGGGGGCAAGATGGTATCCGGCGTTTGGGCCAAAAGAGAAAGCGGCGCCACGGCAGAAAGTCCGATCAAGATGCCGAGTGCTAGGGGTTTTATTTTTTGCAAAAATTTCATGGTCGATAATATGTGGCGCAAGGTGTTTTGCGACTGAAAATCAATTTAACTATGGGTGCGTTTGGGGATTTGGTTATTTGGGGATTTGGTTATTACAAACACTCGGATAGCCATGGGCGGAGTCCAACAAATCCCCAAATCAACATATAATCATCATTGCCTTCTCGCGGCAGATATCCCGATCATTTCCTGAAGGTTTGGGCAACTCATGAACATATTGCTCACACTGAGATAGGTGGTGTTCAGTTTTTCGAGCACCCATTTTTCAGTATATTCCCCTTTCTTTTGTTCGAGGGCTGCAACCTGGATCTTTCCGTAGTCGAGTTTTAAATCGGCTTTGTGCGGTTTTGAACGACTTACCAGTTGTACCAGTCGGAATTGATCGGAGCCGTCGGGACTTTTGAATTGGAAGGGCTCGGCCACTTCTCCTTCTTTGAGGCCATCAATGGCAAAAAACACACTGGTTTCCAGGTCTGCCACTTCAAAATAGGAATTGCCCGTTCGGGGGTTTGCCACCCGTCCGTCATTGTTGAAGCTCTGCTGGTTTTTATCGCCGTATTTCTTCACTGCTGCGGTAAAGCTGAGCTTGTCTTCCCGAATGAGTTGGCGCACAGAATCAAGTTTTGCTTTTGCCCCATTCATGTCAGCCTCAGTGATCTCTGGTTTGATCAATATGTGCCTGCAATGGATCAGATTGCCCCGGCGCTCCAAAAGTTGGATAAGGTGAAAACCAAATTCTGTTTCAACTATCGGGCTTAACTGATTGGCTTCCAATTTATAAGCCATGGCCTCGAACTCTGGAACAAATGTGCCGCGTTTCTGAAAACCAAGATCGCCGCCTTGTGCGCCACTGCCCGGGTCGTCACTGTATTTTTTGGCCAGCTCGGCAAAATCCTCGCCCTGGTCTGCGATGCGTTTGCGAATATCTTCGATCCGGGTGCGGGCTTTAGTATGCTCTTCCGGGTTTACTTTGGGTTTGTACACGATTTCCCGGATCTCTACCTCTGCATTGAAATACGGCAGGGAATCTTTGGGGATCTCATTGAAAAATCGCTGTACCTCCGAGGGTGTTATGGTGGCTTTTTCAGTCACTTTGCCTTGCATTCTTTCTGCAAGGATCTGGTTGCGCATATCCGCACTCAGTTGTGCTTTCATGGTGGACACGCTTTGACCGTAAAATTCCTCGATGGCCTTGTCATCCTGGTTAAAATAAGCCCGGAGACGTTCTATTCGAGCATCAATCTGAGCCGTAACCTCCTCCTCTGTAACCTCTACAGAATCAAGTTTGGCCTGGTTTACCAGCAGTTTTTGCACGATAAGGTTTTGCAACACTACGCATTGGTATGTTTCCGGCAACTCGGGCTGGTCTTTCCCGGCAAAACTATATTGTTCCTGTACCTCGCTCAACAGGATGATCTCACCACCCACTGTGGCCACTACCCGGTCGATCACCGCTTTGTCATTTTGGGCCGTCAAACCCAGCGGAAGGAGCAAAATTGGAAGGAATAGAAGGATATTTTTCATTGCATTATTTTAATATTCTCGCGTCGCATTTCTTTTTGATACAGATCCTCTTTCCAACGCTCCAGAAGTTCTTGTTTGCGTTTGTGGAGGATTATTTTCAGGGCCTGGTCTTTCGCGTAGTCGAAAGGCGCGGTCGTTTTACCTTGCACCGCTTCGATCACGCGGTAATAATATCGAAAGTCGCCATCAGAAAGTGTTCCCTCCCTGCGTGAACCGGCGTTTTCTGAAGTCAAGGTTCCTTTTGGCAGCAGTGCGGCCACTTCTTGCAAGGTGTACCATTTTTCCGAATCAAGAAGCGCCAGCGATGCCCATTGCTTCGCATAAGCACTCAGTTTTGCCGCATCCGAAGGATTACGGCTGTACCATAGTTTATTGATTTCGTTTTGCGGCGCCTGAGATGAAAGCTTGAGCAACAAGCACTTAAGGATAGTACTTTCGAGTTGGAATTGGTCTTTGTTGTTTTCGTAGTAGGCCAGCAATTCATCCTCAGAAACGGTACTATCAAGCTTTTCTGCAATAAGTTGTTCCTCAAAATTGAAACGGACAAGGCTTGCACGGTAGCTTCGTACGAGTTCGTCGATATCAAGGTCTTTGGGTATGTTTCGCTCTGCTTCGTACATCATCAATTGCTCGCCCAACCAGCGTTGAATATAGGCAGCAACCAACAGAGTACTGTCAGCCGGAATAGTGCCTTCTGGCACAATACCTTCTAATTCAGAGAGATAAAGGTTGCGGTCGTAAACCTTCGCCAGCACTTTGTCTTCCTTTTTTTCTCCATCCTTTTTGCCACATTGCCAAAACAAGGTGAAACAGATGAAAATAAGAAAACCCGCGATAGCCTTAAAGCCCAATGAACCCAGGCTGAGGGGGGCAAAAGCAGGTAAAAACAGTTTCTTCATGGTCAAAGTCCGCCAAAAGGCGGGCAAAGGTAGGCTAATTGACCAGAAAATTTAGTAGTTGGAAGTGGCAAGTAGCAAGTTTAAAATTAGGGCCTTCTAAGTGCAAAACGCGACCCTTGAAACTTGAAAATTGAAACTTATTTCTAAACCGCTTTTAAAGGCTGGCAAGTAGACCTGCTTGAATTGAAAAGGTGCTCAGCCGGGTCGAGTTGGGTCCAAGACCTCCACCCATTGATTGGCGGTAAATGGGTTCAACAAAAGCGGTGTAACGTTTTCCTATCGGTTGCTCCAACCGGAGTCCAAGGTCGGCAGTTGCAAAGGCATTGTGCGTAAGGCCACCGTTTTCAAAAACGCCTTTTCCATTCGGCAATTCTGCGGTATTGGTTGCAGACGGGTCAGGATTGGGCTGAGGTACGGGTGGTGGATAATGCGCGGTCTGGTATGCGTAGGTCTTTGTCGTCGCAAAATTCGCAGTCATGCCAGCCACCGCGTGGGCCGTGGTTTTCCTCACTTTGGCAATCCGGCGGGTGGCTTTCACAGGGACAGAGAATACATCGGCATCAACATTGTCAATATGGTAGAATGAGATACCATTGAAGGGATCATTCTGATATTCCACGTTTTCGCGTTTCGGCAGGTAGTTCTTTTGTGAATACTGAAGCCCTGCTTCAACGCCCCATTTGCCTTTGCGATAACCCACTGCGAGACCTCCGCCGTATCCGGTTTTTTTGTCGGAATGATCGCCTTCGCGCAGGTAGTTTTTATCGTAGGAGCCGTAAGATGCCGCGTAAAAACGACGCGCTTTCGCAGATTTCGAATTTGCATTCCCAGGGATCGAAATAAAGGAGCGGGCGAACAATACAGGTGCTGCCTGACTTTTAGGAATTGATGGTTGGATCGGGAAATTCACGATGCCCGCCTGACTGTAGAAAAGAGCCGGGTCAAGCACGGAGGAATTGGAAACATCCGCTTTGGGACTATTAGCCAGTGTAATAACGGCTTTATTATCAAGGTCTTGTGTCAGCGTTGCACTTACATTTTGTACAAAAGCGACCAGTTGCTCGGCAAAATTTTGTTGCTGTGCAACTACATTCTGGTCCGTAAGCACTGGAGCTGTAATCTGTTTTTTCTGTTTAGGAGTCCGGCTTTTTGCAATTGGTTCAGGGACTTCTTTTTTCACAGGAACCGGATTGGTCACTGATTCGATTACTCCAAAGAATCCTTTCAAATTGATCAGCAACAACAGGAAAATGGCTGCCTCCGCAATTTTGATCATTCGCAGTCGACGAACGCGGAAAATGCTGTCCATCCGGTTGGCGAGCACGGACCAGGAGCCCGAATCATAGCTCGTTTCAATACGCTCCAGCGATGGACGAACTGCTTGGTCCACGGCATCCGGCGCAGGCAAAGCATCGAGCCGATTTTCAAGCGCAGCCCAGGTACTTGGATCGAAAGGCACTTCGAGGTTTTCCAGTGCCGATTTAAGCGTAGAGTCGAATTTCTGCAAGTCCATTTTATTGTGGTGAAATACCGTTATTTTGCATTGGATAGTACTATGCTTAACATCATACCGTCCATTTTATGATCAGTTTCGTAAGGAATCATTTCATTTCAAATTCCATCCGCCGCACGGCGAATATTTCCTGAAGTTTCAATCGTGCCTTTACAAGATTACTGCGTGAAGTGCTTTCCGTAATTTCAAGCCGCTCACCAATCTCTTTGTGTGAATAGCCTTCCACTACATACAGGTTGAAAACCGCACGATAAGCCGGCGAAAGTTGCTGCACCGCTTCCAAAATCTCGCGTTCTGTCAGGTTGCTCAGTACATCAGGGTCTTCGGTCGAGACGGTATGAATAGAATCGAGGTCTTCCGTCCTGCGACGAGCGTTCCGACGGTAATAATCGATACAAGTGTTTACCACGATCGTCCGAATCCAGGCGCCCAGCGAAGTTCCAGGTTTATACCGTCCAATATTTTGGAAAATTTTGATAAAAGCCTCGTGAAGCAGGTCAAGGGCTTCATCCCGTGACCCTGCATAGCGTAAACA
>JAUSMG010000113.1 GCA_030645295.1 Saprospiraceae bacterium
CGTTGGATTCTGTTCGTCCTGAGCCGTCCAATTTTCGAGTCCACTATCAACCTTCATAAACCCTCATAAACCTAATCAACCCTTGAAACCTAATTGTTTCCGAAAAAATGCCTTTTTTTGCGGACTCGTTTTCTCCAATACCCATGTACCGAATACTCAGGATTGTCTTTTTAAGCCTTTTTGTTTTAACCGCCGAATGTGTTTCCGGCCAGGCACCCGCTGTGCTCGACACACTGGGCAATCGTCTTTCGTTACTTGTGCAACTCTCGCAATCAGGCAATTATGAGCAAGCACAAGTTGAAGTGGAGTTCTTGCGTGAGTTTTTGAAACGGCATAAACTTCCCATCAGTCCCAAGGCGCTGAGCCTCATGTCGGGCATTTACAAGGCCAATAAAGATGAACGCAGTACGTCGCGTTTGCTGGCAGATGCTGAAATGGATGCCCGTCGCGATGCAAATCCGGTCACCAAAGCAGCCTTGCTTAAAGCCCTTGTCGTGGAGTGTGGCAATTGGCAATTGCCCGATCTGGCCCTCCGCTGCCAACAACTCTTGTCCGTGGCGCAGGATTCCATCGCTTCCCGCGAACGCCGTGTGGATAAACTTGGGATGCAACAGCAATTTGATTCGCTTGCAGCCCTGCGCCAGCGCGAACTCACTGAGCGGAGCAAGTATTTGAGTGTCGAAAAAGAAAAGGCCTGGCTTTATGGTGGCTTGAGTGGCTTGCTTTTGCTCACTTTGTTCATATGGGCCATGCGAAGTGATGGTCGCTGGCGTAGAAGGTTGCAAAAGAAGGAGCAGGAATGGGACATTATGCGTGCCAATCTCCAGCATGATGCCGATGCGAATTTGCTTTCCGCAGCCGTCGAAGCCGCTCAGTCTTCACAAGTTGTAACGAAATCCGCAGATCAATACACCGTATATCAAGGTCCAAAGCCAGAACAGATCTGTCTGCTCATTGAACCGAACCGGCAAGTGGTGTTGTACCTGAAATCCTTGCTTTCGGACCGTTTTCAGATCGAAACGGCCAACTCGCCATCGGAGGCCTTGCAAATGGCCTCGGAAATGCTGCCCGATCTGATCGTTTGCGACGTGCTCATCAACGGCAACGCTGGCATCGAGATCGCGCGGCAGATCAAGCTCAGCGAACGCACCAACCACATCCCCTTGGTGCTGCTCACCGATAAATTCGGCAATGAAGGCAAGCTCGACGCTCTCCGCGCCGGAGCGGATGCCTGGTTCACCCGTCCGGTAATTGACGACGAGTTCGATGCCTCCGTCCAGCGGCTTTTAGACGCCCGTAAGGCAAAGCACGAACAGTTCAGTCGCTTCCTCCAACTCTATTTTTCTGAAAACCGGGTGGCGCTCACAGACCCCTTCCTGCTACAGACCGTGCAGATGATCGAGCACAACCTCGCTAACCCAGACTTCATGGCCGACGACATAGCCCGCAAACTGCAACTCAGTAAAACGCACTATGTCAAGAAGTTAAAAGTCCTCACTGGCAAAGAACCCGTCCAACTCATCCGCGAAATGCGCCTCGAAAAAGCCAAAATCCTGCTCGAAAAACGCGCAGGAACGCCGCAGGCTATTTCTGAATTGGTGGGCTTCAGCAGTCCGGGATCCTTTGGACTCGCGTTCAAGGAGTATTTTGGGGAGAATACTTTGTTGCTGTATAGTTTGCCGCCGAATAGGTTATGAATTTTCCACTCCTTCCATACCTTCACCTTCTAAACGAACAACCCTCCCTAAGACAAAAAACAGCATGATCATCCATATTACAGGTTTTATCATTTGCGCGACCATCATTTTTTTTGCAGGAAAACGTCTTTCTTATTATGGCGACCAATTGGCTGACCTTACGGGTATGGGCAAGGCCTGGATAGGTTTGATCCTGATGTCCGCCGTGACCTCCTTACCTGAGTTGATGGTAGGTGTTAGTTCTGCCGGCATACTCCAATCGGCAGATTTGGCAACCGGTGACATTTTGGGCAGTTGTGCCTTCAACTTGGGTATTCTCTCTATGATGGACATTTTCACTCCCAAAGACCGCCCCCTTTTCAGCAGCGTCTCGAAAAGTCACATCTTGGCAGCTGCGTTTGGAATATTGCTCGTTGCCATGGCGGGTTTGGGCTTGTATCTGGATGTTGACATGGTGATTACCCCCTTTATTGGCATGACCAGTATTTCGTTTGGCCTCGTATACATCATTGCTATTAAATCCATTTACAATTATCAACAAAGCAACCCCCAGGTCGCGACAGAAAAGCATGAAAAGCAAGGTCAGATGACCCTTAGGCAAGTAGCACTTCGTTATGCTTTCTTCGCATTGGTCATCATCGTCACTGCCATGGCGCTGCCGTTTTTCGCGGAAAAACTCGCAGAACATACCGGCATGGGAAAATCCTTCGTAGGCACCTTATTTTTAGCGGCATCCACCTCGCTCCCAGAAATTGCAGTGTCCTTAGCCGCTGTTCGCATGGGATCTGTTGATATGGCCGTAGGGAACCTGTTGGGAAGTAATATCTTCAATATCTTCATACTGTTTCTGGACGACCTTTTTTACACCAAAGGCCACCTCTTGAAAGATGCTTCTGATGCTAATTTGGTCTCAGTATTTTTTGTGATCATGATGGCTGGCACAGCGATCATCGGATTTATCTTTCCCAGCAAACAGAAAAAACACCTCATGGCGCTTGACACCTTGGTTATCTTTCTGCTGTACGTCATCAACATGATTCTCCTGTACAAACTGTCCTGAATATGCGATTTTACCATTCCTCAGTTTCAGCCATCCTGACAGCGCTCAAAACTTCGCCAGGAGGGTTGAGCAGTGCCGAAGTTCAAAAAAGGTTGCAGGAACACGGCCCCAATGAACTTCAGGAGAAAAAGAAAGTGCCGACTTGGATGCTTTTTTTACGGCAGTTTAAGGACTTCATGATCCTGATTTTGGCCGCTGCCGCCATTTTATCGGGCATAATGGGCGATTTGACGGATACGATCATAATCCTCGTCATCATTTTGCTCAACGCGATTGTAGGCTTTGTCCAAGAATACCGGGCCGAAAAATCCATGGAGGCCCTCAAGAAAATGTCTGTCACCCAAACTCAAGTACTCCGGGATGGGAAGCCAGCGGTCATTACTTCAACTGGCCTGGTACCTGGCGACATTGTCGTGGTAGAAGCAGGGAATGTGACTCCTGCCGACATTCGCCTGCTCGAAGCCCATGCTCTTCGCGTAGACGAATCCTCCCTTACGGGCGAGTCTGTCCCAATTGACAAAAACAGCGATGATTTGGACGACAAAGATTTCTCGCTTGGCGACCAGTTGAACATGGCATTTAAAGGCACTTTGGTGACCAATGGTCGGGCTACCGGGGTAGTAATTGCCACGGGTATGGAAACGGAACTGGGGAAAATCGCGGGGATGTTGCAAGAAAAAGAGGTGGCTACCCCCCTGCAAAAGCGCATGACCAAGTTTGGCAAAAACCTTTCCTACATCATTTTAGTGATATGTGCTATCCTGTTCATTTCCGGTGTTTTGCGCGGCGAGGAACCTTACAAAATCCTCCTGCTCTCAATTAGCCTGGCTGTGGCCGCGATTCCTGAAGCCTTGCCGGCGCTGATCACCATCGCTTTGTCGAGAGGGGCTGCTCGTCTGGCCAAGATGAAGGCATTGATCAGGAAACTGCCTGCCGTTGAAACCCTCGGATCGGTCACCTACATCTGTAGCGACAAAACTGGCACACTAACCCAAAATAAAATGCGGGTTGTAGAGATGTACGAGCACCCTGCAGCCAATATCGGCACCGATACTTCTTTGCTCAAAATGGGCATGGTGCTCAACCACGACATCAAATTCGATGAGAAAAACAAACCTTTTGGCGAATCCACCGAATTGGCTTTGGTTGAACAGGTGGTCGAGGACCTTTCTTACAATAAATACCATCAAATCTATACCAAATACGAACGAATAGCCGAACTGCCTTTCGACTCCGACCGGAAGTGCATGACTACAGTGCATCGGTTGGATGGCAAATATTTGATTTTAACCAAAGGTGCCAGCGAATCCGTCAGTGATACCTTGAAAGACTCAAAAGAGGTAGCATTGCTCCAGTCTATGTCTGAAGAATGGGCCATCAAGGGTATCCGGGTTTTGGCCTACGGTTTTCAAATATTGGACAAATTGCCCGAACCTTTTGACTATCAATTCGTAGAGCGCGATATGCAGTTTATTGGCTTGACCGGCCTCATGGACCCGCCTAGAGAGGAGGCAAAGCGCGCCATTAAAGAGTGCAAAACAGCGGGCATAAAAACGGTCATGATTACGGGCGATCACCCTGCCACGGCCACTGCAATTGCAAAAGAAATTGGCATTTTGGAGGAGGATGGATTAGTCCTCACCGGTACTGAATTAAAGAAACTGAGTGAGAAAAGTTTTTTGAAGCAGGTGGAGCAAACGATGGTATATGCTCGGGTTTCGCCTGATCAAAAGCTTAGAATTGTGCGCGCTTTACAAGAAAAGGGGCATTTTGCTGCTATGACTGGCGATGGTGTCAACGACGCGCCCTCGCTGAAAGCCGCAAACATCGGTGTAGCCATGGGCATTAATGGCACCGACGTGAGCAAAGAAGCGGCACACCTGATCCTGCTGGACGACAATTTTGCGACCATCGTAAAAGCCGTCAAAGAAGGGCGGAGGGTATTTGACAACATTCGAAAGTTCGTCAAATACATCATGACCTGCAATAGCGCCGAAATCTGGACGATCCTAATGGCGCCTGTTTTTGGCATGCCGATCCCCTTGTTGCCCATCCATATCTTATGGATAAACTTGGTGACAGACGGGCTTCCTGCCTTGGCTTTGGCCAATGAAAAACCGGAAAACGATATCATGAAGCGCCCACCCCGGCCTACTACCGAAAGTCTTTTCTCTGATGGTGTGGGGTATCATATTATTTGGGTGGGAATATTGATGGCTGGCGTTACACTCGGCACGCAGGCTTGGGCCTTGCACCACGAATTGGCCCACTGGCAAACGATGGTCTTTACCGTGTTATCCCTGTCGCAATTAGGGCACGTTATGGGGGTTCGTGGCGACCGAACCTATCTGTTTAACCAAGGGATTTTTACCAACAAGCCATTGATTGGTTCAGTGATTTTGACCTTCTTTTTGCAAATGGCGGTCGTGTACCTCCCATTTATGAACGAGATATTCAAAACACAACCGCTTAGTCTGCAAGAACTGAGTATTTGCATTGTAATGTCGTTGGTGGTGTTCCACGCAGTTGAACTGGAAAAATGGTTGAAACGCAGATTTTATTCGAGAAAAGAAGCATGATTCCCGTGTAACTTCGTGCATTGCCAAAGGACCATGGTCAGAAAGGAGGTGAAAAGGCAAAACATCACTCGGCGTTGTAGGCTTGCTATTGATCTTTGTCTACAACAAACTCGTCCGCCTGCGCAACGGTGATGAGGAGGCTTTTAAATCGGTGGCGCGGAGAGAATACATTGTTGCTGTATAGTTTGCCGCCGAATAGGTTGTGAGGCGCAGCGTGATTGGTTTAGTCGGCACAGCCGACGGGAATAGTGAGCACAAGGCGGAGCCTTTGCGCTAGCGGAGAACCCAGACATGATTGGTGGCTTGCTGCTGCCGGAATTTCCTTGGTAGAAAATATCTGAAATTGAGCGTTGGCGTGCCGATGTACACTATCTTTAACCCATAGTGCATTTTGCCTAGACTTGAACTTTTTCTACTATGCCAAACAAAACATTCGAAGTCAAAACCTACGAAGTAAGCGTAGGCTATAAAAATGCAACCATCTTTAATAACGTAACCATTCAAATCCAAGGAATGCTCGTCGGTAAGGGCGCCGCCGGCGAACGCCTGATCGTGTATGGCCTGCATCCCTCCAGCCCGGTTCCACCTAATGCCTTTTGCAATTGGGCGGTGAAAATCGGCAGTATTTTTGTGCCTTTTGCCGTGCTCGGGCAATACGTGGATATTCTCCGCAACGAAAAACCGGTCAATGCACGAATAGACAGCGATCATCCAGAATGGATGGCGTTCTCCACTGGTTCTGAGTCGGTTGGCGAGGGCGAATAAGCCGTAACCCAATAATCTGGAGGACTGCAATAGAAATTTCTCGTACTTTGCTTATGCTTTGTACCCCCCCACCGCTGGCGCAAAGGCTTCAGCCTTGTGCCACCTACTCCAGTCGGCTCTGCCGACAAACACAAATAAGTTACATTTCCTGCCCTGCACATTAATCAGACACAGCACCATAAAAAAAACTCCTATTCCAAATCGAAAATAAAGGTCAATTTTTCCGATTTGAATCTGATAAATCATTAAATTTGCCTCAAAAAAGGCATGATACCACGGACACAAGCGCAAAATATCCAGCAATGGCTCGGCAAAGGGAAAGCCATCATCGTTATTGGTCCCAGGCAAGTAGGCAAAACAACGCTCGTGCGACAAATCACCCAGAACCTGGACAAAAAAGTCCTTTGGCTAACCGGTGATGACCCCGAAACCCGATCTCTGCTGGACAACATCTCGCTGGCCCGGCTGCAAAACCTTCTCGGACAAAATGAAGTGGTAGTGGTGGATGAGGCGCAACGATTCACCAATGCCGGACTGATGCTCAAGCTCATCACTGACCATCTCCCTCAGGTGCAGCTTTTCGTCACGGGCTCCTCTTCGCTCGACCTCGCCGCCCAAACCAAAGAAAGCCTCACAGGGCGAAAAATTGAGTTCCACCTGTACCCCCTTTCTTTTGTAGAAATGTGCGACCATCACGGCTACCTGACCGAGCGGTCGCTGCTCGAACATCGGATGCTTTATGGGTACTACCCGGAAGTAGTGCAACAAGCCCCCCTGCAGGCTCAAAAAATTCTCAATGATCTGAGCGACGGACTGATGTACAAAGACCTGCTTTCCCTCGATCAAATCAAAAAACCATCTCTGCTCGTCAAACTTTTACAAGCACTCGCGCTTCAGGTGGGCAACGAAGTCCGTTATTTGGAAGTGGCGCAAACGATTGGTGCCGACCCACTTACCGTCGAACGATATACCGACTTGCTCGAACAATCTTTTGTCCTTTTCAGATTGCCCTCGCTCAGCCGAAATGCCCGCAACGAAATTAAAAAAGGGCGGAAAATCTATTTTTACGACAACGGCATCCGAAACGCCATCCTTAAAAATTTCTCCCCACTTTCCTTGCGGAACGATACCGGCGCTTTATGGGAAAACTTCCTGCTTGCCGAGCGTATGAAACGAAATGCGTATTCCGACTATTTCAGCAATGCCTATTTCTGGCGTACTACTTCGCAACAGGAAATTGATTATGTGGAGGATGCCAACGGACGGCTTCATGCTTTCGAGTTCAAATGGCAGCCGAAAAAGCCCGCTCGTTTTCCAGCTGCTTTCCTCGAAAACTATCCGGGTAGCGCGTGTACCTTGATCAACAATGAAAATTTTGATGAATTTGTAGGTTTAAGCAAAAAATCATGAAAACCGCACTTTCAGCCCCTCTTAGTCTTCCCTAAGCTCACGAGAAAATACCCTGCCCAACGCCGTGCTTGTGTCTTTTGACCAAGCGCTCAAAGTGCCCGATGCTAATGGAACAAAATCAAGGGTTTTGAAACTTCCTGAGCGCTTGGTCAAAAGACACAAGCGCTGCGCTGCGCTTGGCATTGTGGATATAGGACATGGGAAGACAAAGCACGCTTTTATTAGTCCTGAAAAGTCCACCCCCGCCTGTACAATCCCGGAAAAATCCAATAGGTTTGCGCAATCATTCAAACCCAGTCAACATGAGTACCACCATGATCTTTTTCCTGATACTCGGCGTTGTAGGATTGCTGTTGATCTTTGTCTACAACAAACTCGTCCGACTGCGCAACGGTGCGGAGGAGGCTTTTAAATCGATCAATATCTTTCTAAAACAGCGTTACGACCTGATTCCCAATCTCGTCAACACGATCAAAGGCTACACCCAGTACGAAAGCGGCTTGCTGGAAAAGGTCGTTGCTTTGCGCAGCCAGGCCATGAACGCCGGTGGCGCGGATGGCGGGGTTGCAGAAAGCCAATTGTCCGGCGCGTTAAAATCGGTTTTTGCCCTGGCGGAAAACTACCCTGACTTAAAAGCAAATCAGGAATTTTTGCAACTACAGGAAACCCTCACTGGATTAGAGGAAAGTATTCAGCGGGCCCGCCGATACTACAATGCTTCCGCGCGCGACCTCAACAACGCCGTGGAGGTATTCCCCAACAACCTGGTTGCGGGGATGTTCGGTTTCCGGAAAATGGACTATTTCGAAGTGGACGAAGCCGAAACCCAAAACGTGAAAGTGCAGTTTTAATGCCATGCCAAAACGGTTACTCCTACTGCTGCTACCGGTCTGGATACTAATTGTTCCGGCCCGGGCCGAATATTTTACCATCACGCATTACGCGGTAAAGATCAGCTTCACCCCGGAAGGGTACGCTGATTTTGAGGAACTGATCGAGGTTCAGTTCACCGAGCCACGCCATGGAATATTTCGCTTTATCCCCCTGCGCAGCGAAGTGGATGGGAAGACCCTGGACCGGATCGTACGGGATATCGAGGTGGAAGGATTCGATTTTTCGCGGTCGAAAGAAGGGAATAATCTGGTGTTGAAAATCGGCGACCCGGATGTGTATGTGGACGGCCGACAAGTCTACCGCATCCGTTACCGGGTGCTGAATCCTTTGAATTATTTCAAGGATAACGCCGAGTTTTATTGGGACCTGCTGGGGACTTCCTGGCCGGTTCCGGTGGACGCCCTGTCTTTTCAGGTGGTTTTTCCCGACGATCGAATTGCGTTGGACACCGAAGACGTGCGTTGTTTTACCGGACTTGGCGGTTCCAGGGCACAGGATGCGGAGTTCCAGGTTTCATCCCGGCGGATCTCCGGAAGCAGTACACGACCATTTAATCCGCAAGAAGGTCTGACCCTGGCCATCCGGTTGCCCAAAACGGCTTTCCCGGAAATGAGCGGCTGGAACTATTTCAGCGAGCAACACAGCCTCCTGTTGGTGCCCCTGTTTTTTCTATTCTCCGGCTTGATGGCGCTGTTTTTTGCCCGAAATCAGCGGCAAACGATCATGACGGAATATTTCCCGCCCGAAGGCCTTTCTCCGGCCATCGCCGGCGGGTTCGTGGATCACAGGGTGGACAGCAATGACGTGCTTTGTCTGATCCCCCATCTTGCCAATCACGGATATCTGCGCCTAGAAATGGAAAAAGGCGGCTGGCTGTCCAAAGACAAGGTTACTTTTTTCAAATTGAAAGAAGCCGGTCCGGAGTTGATGTCATTTGAAAAAGAATTTTTCGAAGCATTGTTCTCCAGTGGTGATCGCGTGGAGCTGTCCGATCTCGTCAATAAATTCCATGTGCACCTCTCCAGCGTACGGGCTTCAGTGAAAAGCTGGATCCGGGCGCAGGGCTGGTATGAACCTGACCAGAAATTGCTGGGCATCCTCACAGCGATCGCCGGGATCGTTGCACTGGTATGGGGCATTATGGTTATTGAAGATACGCTGGACGGCCTGGCCTTGATCGGCACCGGTATTATCCTGTTTTTCCTGGCCGGGAAATTCAACAAAAGGACGCCCACCGGAAATCAGACCTACCGGAAACTGGCAGGTTTCCGCCTGTTTATCAAAAAAGCCGAACGACCGGTTATAGAACGCCTGATGCAGGACGATCCCCTGTATTACGACAAAACCATGCCTTATGCCCTTGCTTTTGGCTACCTGGCGCGCTGGAATAAACATTTTGAAGGTCTGCTTTCCCAACCACCCGCCTGGTACAGTGGATATGGTGGCGGCAATACGCATCAGTCCTGGAGTTCATTTACCGAAAGTTTTCCGGATCAGGTAGATAACATCGGTTCGGTGTTCAGCAGCAGCCCGAGCAGCAACGGGGGGTCTTCGTCCGGAGGTAGCAGTGGCGGTGGAAGCGGCGGCGGTGGAGGCGGGAGCTGGTAACGCATTGAGGCATTTCGTTCCGGAAAATATACCATCACAATCAACCCAAATTGACCTGATGCATCGCCGTACCTTTGCCGGCCAATATGACTTCCGAACAACAGCTCCAACATTTCCAAAACCTGCGCCAACTGCTCCGGCAGGAAAAAGAAGCAGATCACCGCGCTTTTCTGGAACTGGTGCGGACCAAACCACTCTCCGATCGGGTCGAAAATGGCTACACCTGGTATCCGCTTCAGGTGGTAAACACCGGATTTGCCCTCAGCGAAAAAGCCTTTGTCATTGTGGAGCGTACGACCCGCTTGGACGCCCCACACCAACTTCGCTCTGGTCAGCCTGTTAGTTTGTTCAGCCTGTCCCCTGATGCCGAAGAGCCTGAAAAACAAGGCGTTATCAACTTCGTGGAGCGCAATCGCATGAAGATCATCCTCAATGCCCGCGATGTGCCGGACTGGATCAATGCCGGACAACTCGGAGTCGATATGCTTTTTGACGACCGCAGCTACCACGAGATGGACCGTGCCCTCGAAAAAGTGATGGCTGCCAAGGGAGATCGGCTGGCGGAACTGCGAAAGATCCTGACCCCGAAAATCTACCCGACTTCAATATCTAAAAGTGCATCCCGGCAAATCCCTGCAACCGCTTCAACACCGGGCGCCAACGCCACAGGTGTGCAGGAAATGGTCTACCCAGGCCTGGATATCCCCACTTTGTTGGTCGGCGATCCAACAGCGGAAAAGGAAGAAGGGCCGATACGTGGCTTAAACC
>JAUSMG010000116.1 GCA_030645295.1 Saprospiraceae bacterium
GCAGTTGCAGAAGTTGGTGTAAGCATCAACGGCGGTGCGTTCGAATACTTCCAAATTTTGGGAAATATCCCAGTGGATGTATTTGCACAGGGCACCGTGGACATTCCGTTGCCTAATGCAGACAACGCAACATCCGTGGAAGTCCAGTTCCGCTGGACCGGCAACTACGAGTATCACTGGAAAGTAGACGACGTAGAACTCTACGAATTTGTCGCTCCTATTAGCGATGTGACCTTCAAGGTGAATGCTTCTCTGATTACAGTTAATCCAGCAGGCATGTTCATCGCTGGCACCTTCGCGGGCGCCCCGATTGCTATGACGAATGAGGGTAACGGGGTGTGGTCGTACACGACCCCATTGGCTGCAGGAAACTACCTCTATCGCTTTCTCAATGGACCAACTGCATTTGAAGACGGCTTGCCTCTTGCAAACTGCGGAGTAGCCAACCCAACACTGGGTGGTTTTGACCGTACCCTGACGGTGGGTACTGACGACATCACGCTTGCCGCTGTATGTTTCAACTCCTGCGACGCTTGTGTTGTGCCTTGTGCGCTCAACCCGAACAAGATCGTTTGCGACAACATGGAGCAATACAACACGACCCAAAAACTAGCAGCACAAAACGTAGCCCAACAAGGTGGTGCAGCCAATGCATGGTGGACCACCTGGAGCGGTGCAACTGGTACAACCGAAGACGGTATTGTTTCCACAGAACAAGCCAACTCGGGCACAAAATCCTTCAAGATCCTGACCACTGCCACTGGTGGAGGCCCACAAGACGTGGTGCTCAAACTTGGGAACAAAACCACCGGTCGCTACGAATTGAAGTGGATGTATTATGTTCCTACTGGCAAACAGGCTTATTACAACATCCAAAACGTGGTGCCAATCGGTGCTGGCGCATGGAACCTGGACGCTTTCTTTGGCGTCAACGGTATGGGCAACATCCAGATTGGTGCAGGCGCAAGCCTCGCAGAATTCACTTACCCTTACAATGAGTGGTTTGAAGTGCGTCACATTATTGACCTGGACAACAACCTCCTGACCCTTTGGATTAACGGCCAATATGTCCACAAAATGGCATACGCGAACAACCTGGGTGGTGTTGACTTCTACGGAATTAACAACTTCCACACGAATTACATCGACGATATTGAGTATGTACAACTTCCACCTCTGGTGTACAACGTCGACATTTGTGACGCTGCTGTAGACCTTACCTTATTCTTCGGCCAGCCGCTTACACAAACCACTGGTATTTATGACAATACCAATGCAACGGTATCTGCATCTGATCCTACTGTTGAGTGCTGGGGCGAAGTTATTCCCGGTGAAGACATTCTCAATAATACCATGTGGTACACCTTTGTTGGAGACGGCGAAAAGTATCACATCGAGACCGTGCCTTGCAATGCTACCAACTACATCTCTGGCCCTGGCGATACTCAGATGCTCATCTATGCTGGTGACGACTGCAACGATTTGACTGAAGTTGAGTGTAATGACGACCTTTACGCCAATGGCACTCCCGACTGGCGTGCTGGCTTGGATATCCAAACTGTCCCTGGTCAGAACTATTACATGCTGATTGACGGTTTTGATGGTAGCGTATTTGGCGGCGTACCTTCTGTTGGTGAATACTGCATCGAAATCAAAAAAGTTGCCAGTGTGCTTTGCGCTGACGGCGTTGTAGGTACTTACACTGCATCCAGCGAATTCCTTTGCTGGGAGTCGGTATTGGCTGACCTTTTCACCATTGACGAATCCAGTTTCGTAATTCCTAACGAAGGTGAAGTAGCCGGTATGGCCTGGGCAATTTCTGCAGGTCCACTTGATCCAAGTATTTTCCCTGCAACTGATCCTAACTATCTGGGCTCCTTCCAGGTGCTTCCAAGTGTTTATGCTCCGGGCGTTCCGAACGACAACAGCTCGTTCATGATGGCCGGCAACATCTACTACTTCACTCCTGTAGTACTTGGCAATGCGGCTCCTGGCACAGGACTCTTCCTGCATACCATTGACGCTTCCAACGCTTGTTTCTATGTAGGCGAATCCGTTGCTGTAGCTTTCCTTCCACTTACGGATGACATCACGGCCACTGCTGTTGCCGGTGTAGGCGCTGTGAACCTCACCCCTGGTGGTGGTATCGGTGAAATCATCGGTGATGATTCCTTCTACAACTACCTGTGGAGCAATGGCGCAACTACGCAAGATATTTCTGGTGTTCCTGCCGGTACTTATACGGTAACTGTGACCGACGACTGCTCGGAATCTGCTACTGCATCGGCTACTGTCACCACCAGCAGTACTGTTGACCCTGCTTCCATCCAGTCGTTTGTTATCAGCCCGAATCCAACTGCTGGTATCGTAACGCTTAACCTCGCTTTGGCTACTGCTGCCGAAGTGCGCATTGAAGTGCTCAACACCCTTGGTCAAACGCTGCAAAGCCTCAACATTGGCAAACTGAGCAATCTCAGCCAAAATGTTGATCTCGGCAACATGGCACAAGGATCGTACTTCCTCCGTGTAACGGTTGATGGCGAAACTGCTATCCGCCGCGTGGTTGTACAACGTTAAAAACCCGAACGGTTCTCCGTTCAGATTTTTGGAATAAATGCATGGGCCGTCCCGATTTTTCGGGGCGGCTCATTTTTTTTCAAAACTATTTGTGTGAAAAAAATGTTGCGCTGAAGTATTTTTGCCCTCTTATTATGGATTTTAAAATTACCTCAGAATATCAGCCCACGGGCGATCAGCCTCAAGCCATTGAACAATTGGTAAACGGCGTTAAGCAGGGCGACCAGGCCCAGGTGCTGCTGGGTGTAACGGGGTCTGGCAAAACGTTTACGATGGCAAATGTCATCGCTCAAATTAACCGGCCCACCCTGGTACTCACGCACAACAAGACCCTCACGGCGCAGCTATACGGCGAGTTCCAGAGTTTTTTTCCGGACAATGCCGTAGAATATTTCGTATCGTACTACGACTACTACCAGCCCGAAGCTTATCTTTCTGTGTCCGACACTTACATAGAGAAAGACCTGCAGATCAATGAGTTGGTAGACAAACTCCGGCTCCGGGCCACCAGCACATTGCTCTCCGGCAGGCGCGACATTATCATCGTAGCCTCTGTGTCCTGTATCTACGGTATGGGCAATCCCGATGATTTCAAAACGGGCATCATCCGTCTTCAAAAAGGGATGAAATTTCAGAAGACCCAGTTCCTCTACGCCCTTACCGACAGCTTGTATTCGCGTACTGAGACCGACTTTACACGCGGCACTTTCCGGGTGCGCGGCGATACGGTGGACATTAACCTCCCTTATGCAGACACAGGCTACCGCGTTATTTTTTTTGGTGATGAAATTGAAGCCATTGAAAGCCTGGAACTCAGCTCCGGGCGGCGCATTGAAGCCGTGGATACGGCCGCCATTTTCCCTGCCAACCTTTATGTAGCGCCAAAGGATCGGTTGACGGAAATCATCCACAGTATCCAGGACGAAATGAACGCGCAGGAACGGTATTTTATCAGCGAAGGCCGTTCGGCGGAGGCGCGACGCATTAAGGAGCGCACCTCTTTTGACCTTGAAATGATCCGTGAACTGGGCTATTGTTCCGGCATTGAAAACTACTCCCGCTTCTTTGACCGACGCAAGCCTGGCACCCGCCCGTTCTGTCTACTAGACTATTTCCCCGATGATTTTTTAATGATCGTAGATGAAAGCCACGTCACCATTCCCCAGGTGCGGGGCATGTGGGGCGGCGACCGTGCCCGCAAGCAGTCGCTCGTCAATTGGGGCTTCCGCCTGCCTTCTGCAATGGACAACCGCCCGCTCAATTTTGACGAATTTGAAGGGATGATCAATCAGGTCATTTTCGTCAGCGCTACCCCGGCCGATTACGAATTGGAAAAAACAGAAGGGGTTGTGGTAGAGCAACTGGTGCGCCCAACTGGCCTGCTTGATCCGCCGATTCAGGTGCGCCCCTCACTCAACCAGATCGATGATCTGATCGAGGAAATCCGGCAACGAGTGGCGGTGGACGAGCGCGCTTTGGTCACCACCCTGACCAAACGGATGGCCGAAGAACTGGCCAATTATTTTGACAATATCGGCATCAAATGCCGTTACATCCACTCCGAAGTGGAGACCCTGGAGCGGGTAGAGATCCTGCGCAATCTGCGCCTGGGCGAGTTTGATGTACTCATCGGCGTTAACCTGCTCCGCGAGGGCCTGGACCTGCCCGAGGTTTCTCTCGTCGCCATTCTGGATGCCGACAAAGAAGGCTTTTTGCGCAATGCCCGGTCGCTCACCCAGACTGCCGGCCGCGCTGCGCGTAATTCCAACGGACTTGTTATCTTCTACGCCGACAAGATCACAGATTCCATGCGAAATACCATGGATGAAACCACCCGCCGGCGCAGCATCCAAATCGCTTTCAACGAGCAGCACGGAATTACCCCTACCACCGTGTCAAAAACAAAAGAACAGATCCTTGCTACCCGCAGCATTCTGGATGTACGCGGCATTGAACCGCCCAAATATTACGTTGAAAATGAGGAAATTAGCCTCGCTGCAGAACCCATTGTAGCCTTCGCCACACGAAGCCAGTTGGAAAAAATGGTGACTGATTCTGAAAAGAAGATGAAAGCCGCCGCGAAAGATCTCGACTTTATCAGTGCGGCGCAGTATCGGGATGAAATGAATGCGCTAAAGAAGCAATTGGGAGAGCGGTTTGGATGGCATGAGTGAGGATTTGGTTATTCGGGGATTTGGTTATTCGAGTGCCCAGGCCATGGCGCCCGAATAACCAAATCCCCAGATAAACAAATCCCCGAATAATCAAATCCCCAGATAAACAAATCCTCAATTACCCATACTATTTTTCGGTTTCACCCGCGGCACCACATCCGCGTTGAGATACACGATATGCCGTCCGTTGGGGCGTGTATTGTCGTATACGACCACACCGGGCGTGGTTTGGCCGATCTTGCCCCTGGGATCAAATTCGACCCGGATAGCAGCGGTTTCTCCCGGCATCAGGGGGTATGTAGGCCGGCGCAGCACCGTGCAATCGCATGTCGCCTTCACGTCTTTGATAATGTAAGGCTTCGCGCCGGTGTTGGTGACCAGAAATGAATCAATGATCGCTTCATTTTCCCACACCTTGCCGAGCTGGATCGTATCCTGGGCCCAGCGCACCGTTGTGCGGTCGTCACTCGCCTCCCTACCCGATCTTTTTAAAAGTTCAAGTCGGGTATACTGAAGCGCCCGTTCTTGTTGCGCCTTGTCCAATTGGAGATAGGACTGCGTTACCTCCCGGTCAATACTGGATCCGAGGTGTCGCATATACGCAAGCAGGTCAATTTTCTGCTCTAGCGAAAGTGTATCCAGGTAGGGCCTCATTGCGCCGATGGACACTGTTTGGGCAGACAACTGTCTGAAAATGAGGGCAAAGAAAAAGAAGAGAAGAAATCGAACAGCGATTTTCATGCGCAGGGAAAATTTTTCGCAAAAGTAGGGGGGATAAAACAAAAAAGGGCGCCATTGGGATTGCCTTTACACTATTCAGAACGTGGATTTCTACTCCAACTCCGTCCCATTCGCTGCCAAACATGTAGTCAACTTGCACCGCCAGGTTAGCGCTTTTGCCAGGTGTAGCCCCAAAAAAAGCGGGACGCAAATTGCGTCCCGCTCTTAATACTGCTGTTTATCGTTTCTATTTGAACGATGGAAAATATTAGGTAGAACGGTCTAGTCAAGCGATTGATTTGCAACATTTGAAGCAGCCACCAACTGTTGATATTCCTGTGGCGTAAGTTTGTCCATACAGAAATTGATCGGGTTGATCGGGTTGCCTTTGTAATGTACTTCATAGTGAAGGTGCGGGGCGGTAGAAAGTCCCGTATCGCCTACTTCACCAATTTTGTTGCCTTTTTTGACGTGTTCGCCCTGGCGGACAGTCGTTTTGTTCATATGGGCATAAAGCGTTTCATAGCCAAAACCGTGGCTGATCTTCACGCAATTGCCATAGCCCTGATGCCAACCCACTTCTACGACCACCCCATCGCCGGCAGCCTGGATGTTGGTGCCGACACGGGCTGGAAAGTCCAGACCAGCGTGGAATTTTTTGAACTTGTAGACAGGGTGAATCCGGTAGCCAAAACCAGAGAGGGTACCGATACTTTTCTGCAATTTATCTTCGCGAACCGGCTTAATGCTGGGCAAAGAGGCCAGCATCTTTTCCTGGTTACGCGCCAGATTCTGGATGGTATCGAGTGATTTGCTCTGTAGCGTAAGTTGGCGGCTAAGGATGTCGATTTTTCCGAGTGCGTCGCCCACTGCATTACCGCCGAATTCGAAGGCGGCAAGTTCAGGGTGCGCTTCATGACCACCGACACCAGAATGCCAAACATCCTGATCAATGGGATCCATACCAAAAACGGTACGGTGTACGCTGGCATCACGTTCCTGGACATTGGAGAGCACTTTGGACATCATGTCCACTTGTGCGCTCATTTGCTTGTATTTGGATTCCAACTGGGCAATTTCACGCATCAGATCTCCTTCACGAGGGGAAGGAAAAATGGTGTAGAAAACGGCGAGCATCGCAAGGGATGTAATGAGTACGACGGAAAAAAATCCGAACGCTTTCCAAATACGGGTTTTTAATGGGATAACTACTTTCTCGTAGGTAAGGGTGTGAATGTTGTAAACAAATTTCTCTTTCCTGCCCATTTTGTTGTTGTTTGCCGAGGAAATCAGTCTCGATTCTGTGCCTCTGGTTAGCGAATCTTTCCGGCGGACGAAAGCTGAGAGATTAAAAATCTTGAAGGCGAAGGTCATCGCGCCGCTGATATTCCCGGTTCGGTGAGTCGGTAAATCGGCTCGTGGTATTGGGTGAGACGCACAAAAGTAACCAAGGCTTTCAACTCTCAAAACTTTTTTGCAAAAAATTTAAACTTTTCGTAGATAAATGGGGAGAAAGCCCTGCTTTTCATGCAACAAAAGTTGTCATTTATCTTGCGAAAGCATTTAATTTGGGTGCTCACATTTTTACCGGCCTGGCTTTTCAGAGCTTGTCGGGAGGGCAAACAAACAACACACCTTAGGTCATTTCCAAATACTCCACCTATTTTAACATCTGAAAAAGTACAATTGCTTCATTGTCAAACCCTACCGTTCACTCAGTCGAAAGATCCAGAATCATGATTTTTTCCATTTGATGCCGCAGCCGATGGCTTTGGTTTCTTTCACCGCAACTTCCTGTCCTCCAAGAAGTGCCTCTACTGCACTGCCTACATACTTTTCTTTTGCGAGACCGGGGTCTTCTGAATTATCATCAATGGCCCCGATGTAGCGTACCACCCGGTCTTTATCAAGCACATACACATGCGGGGTGCGGGTTGCGCCGAAGGTTTTAGCCACTTCCTGAGACTCATCGTAAAGATAGGGGAAAGGGTATTTTTTCTGTTTTGCCAATTTTTTCATGTTGTCAAAACTGTCGGCAGGTTGCACGTCTTTATCGTTGGAATTGATGGCAACCACTGAAAAACCAAGCGGAGCATACTTTTGGTGCAATTCAATGATACGCTGCTCATACGCTTTTGCGTACGGGCAATGATTGCAGGTGAAGATCACAATATAACCTTTTGCATTTTTAATGCCCGCTAGCGACACGTTTTTACCGTTTACATTTTTGAGATTAAAGTCCTGAGCCGTATCGCCAATTTTATAGCCGCCGCCAACATTTTGGAGGCTAAACGACATAGTGACCGCAGCGGTCAGCAGCAGGGCCGCTGTCATGAAGATTTTTACAGGAGAAAATGCGAATGTTTTTTTCATGTTGCTTAATATTTATGTTGTTGAAAAATTGGTGAAATGGTTAGCCACTAATTGCACTAATTTTCACGAATTAAGGTGCTTATTAGTGGCCGGAAAAACCTACAACACGGAGCGCAGTTTCTCCTCTAATTCCTGGAATGTCATTTGTTCTTCAAAAAAAAGTCGCTTGCCTTTTTGTTTGGCGATAATGAGCGTGGCGGGTATTGCGCCCGACCATTCGGGGCTTATGAGATTGACCCAAACATTGGGGTTCGGTTCGTCCATAAACATCACTTGACTCTGCAAGTTTTTCCGTTTTATAAATGGCTTCAGCTTTGAATCGACGTTTCGCTTGAAATCGGTGCTAATGAGCACAACTTTGACGTTTTGCGACGCGTATTTTTGATTCAATTTTTCAAAAGCAGGCAATTCGGCCACACAGGGACCGCACCAGCTTGCCCAGAAATTTAATACATAAACAGTATCGGTATCAGCATTGAGCCAATGTTCCAGCTGAGCCTTTTTGATAAAAGGAATGTCTTGGGCGGTGATTGTTGTACCCCAAAAGAGTAGGCCTAGAAAGAGTAGTGGCTTCATAATCAAAACTTTACCAAAATATCTGTTTCCGGTACAAAGCCCCGATGCCGGGAATCTTCTGAACTGTGCCGGTTATTGCATGGCATAAATAATAGCCTGCAAGTTCACACTTCTTGACCAAATCCTGACCGGGGTTTCCTCCAGTTCTCCCGACCTTGAGGCAAAATTTTTTCAAAATTATTATGCGTCGAATTACCTTCTTGTTCGTACTAAATTTCGTGGGCCTCCAACTTTTTGCCCAACATCCCACCAACGCCAGCGCTGCTGGCGCTGGGGTCAAACCTATTCCTGAAAAACACCTGAAAAACATCCGCCAACTCACTTTTGGGGGCGATAATGCCGAGGCTTACTGGAGCCCCAACAGTAAATCGCTCACCTTTCAAAGTAACAATAAAAAATGGGGTCTGGAATGCGATCAGATTTTCACCATGAAAATCAAGGACGCCGCAGGTGACAGCACCTATAGACCAAAGACAATCAGCACTTTAAAAGGTCGCACTACCTGTTCTTACTTCATGCCAGATGGCAAACACATACTGTACGCCAGTACCCATGAAGGCGGTGATGCCTGTCCACACACTCCTGACCTCCGCGCTGGTGGCAAATATCTATGGTCCATCTTCGATACCTATGACATTTATATTGCTGACCTCAAGGGCAAGATCACGAAACAACTGACCAACTCCCCCGGATATGATGCCGAAGCGGTACTTAGCCCAAAAGGCAACAAGATCCTCTTCACCAGCGATCGTTCCGGCGACCTTGAATTGTGGACCATGAACCTCGACGGTTCGAACCAGAAGCAGATCACTTTTGATCTAGGTTACGACGGAGGCGCATTTTTTAGCCCGGATGGTTCCAGGATCGTGTTCCGCGCAAGTCGCCCCAAAACCGCTGAGGAGATCAAAGAATACCGTGAATATCTTGCACAACACCTCGTGGCGCCCACCACCATGGAAATATTCACTTGCAACATTGATGGCACTGACCTGCGCCAGATCACTCATCTGGGCAAAGCCAATTGGGCGCCATTTTTCCACCCTTCCGGCAAAAAGATCATTTTCAGCAGCAATCACCACTCTACTCGGGGCTATGATTTTCAACTGTATATGATCAATCTGGACGGCACAGGATTGGAGCAGATCACCTCGGAAAGCATTTTCAACTCTTTCCCCATGTTCTCGCCCGACGGCAAAAAACTCTCCTGGAGCAGCAACCGCAACAACAACGGCACCCGCGACACCAATGTCTTTGTGGCGGATTGGGTGGATTAGGTGATTTACGAGTTACGATTGCCGATTTGCGATTGGGAGCTCCGATTAGAGGTTTGTACGAAGCTTAGATGCATTTCTGCAGGAGGCTTGGGGCGGAACAACCCACGAAAAAATGATTTAAGGTGCGGCCATGGGTTGCCACAGATTTTGAACACGTTAGATTTTCCTATTTCCTGCGCTCTAAAAACAGGGCTTGGCTGAAGTTTCAGCCAAGCCCTGTTTAATTAAAGCAACAAATTTTTTATCGAAGCCCCGAATCGCAAATCAAAAATCGCAAATCGTATATCGCAAATCCTCAGTGCTTCCCGGCAGCTACCCCGTCAATGCGGAGCATATCGAGCATGATGCGCAGGGTTTCATACAATTGAACGTCTTTTTGGCGCTCTTTGATCCAGCTTTCGTTGCGGGCAATGCGGGCGGTATCGCTTTGGATCTGTGGCAAATCGGTGGCGACATTTCCAATTTTAAAGCTTTCGATGGGCTTGAAAATATTGTCAAATTGCTCTGCCTCCTGATCTTGCTTTTTATTCCACACGCGGTATTTCTCCCCTTGTAGTGGGAAACTGCTATCGTCTTTGCGCTTTTTAAGCCGTAAGGCATTTTCACTTACCTTTTGGAAGGTCGGATCGGCCTTTACCCGTGCCTGGCTATTGGTCTTCAATTGATTGGCATCCGCAATGCGGTAAGCGCTTTGCTTGAAAGGCACCGCTTCAATGGTAGTAGAAGCCAGGGGATAATCGTTGTCGCGTTCGCCGTTTTCCAATAAATTGTAGAAATCGGGCAACACGATATCCGGGATCACGCCGTCCAGTTGAGTCGTCTTTCCGGTAATCCGGTAGAACTTCTGGATGGTCATCTTCATCTCACCCAAAGGTTTTACACGATCGTCAGAAGCGGCGTTGTCAAGGTCAAAGAAACGCTGCACTGTTCCCTTACCGTAGGTGCTCGTTGAACCCACAATTACAGCACGGCTGTAGTCCTGCATTGCGGCGGCTAGAATTTCGGAAGCCGATGCGCTGAAACCATTGACCATTACAATCAGCGGACCATCCCACTGGACGCGGGAATCGTTGTCGCGGAGGATCTCCGTAGCACGTCCACGGCTTTTTACCTGCACAATAGGGCCTTCTTCAATGAAAAGTCCGCTCATGGTGACCACATCGCGGAGCGAGCCGCCACCGTTGTTGCGCAGGTCGAGAATGATGCCTTTCACAGATTCTTTTTTCAGTTTTTCTACTTCAGCCGCCACGTCCTGAGCACAGCTCGTGCGTCCGCTTTCAAAATCTGCGTAGAATTTCGGCAGGTAAATATAACCGATACGGTCTTGATCAGCACTGGACTCATTGAGGATCAAGGACTTGGCAAATCCTTCCTCCATGATCACTACATCGCGTATGATCGTTATGATCTTCTCCGTACCGTCCGTTTTCTGAATTGTAAGGGTAACTTTGGTATCCTTTGCGCCACGGATCTTAGAAACCACATCATCAATTTCCCAGCCCATGATATCCACTGATTCGGCATCGGTTTCACCCTGTGCCACCTTAAGGATCACGTCTTTAGCTTGCAATACGCCTTGTTTCCAGGCCGGACCACCGGGCACGATCTCGGTCACCGAGGTCTTCTCGCCATCGCTTTGCAGACGGGCGCCAATGCCTTCAAGTTTGCCCGACATCTGGATGTCAAAATTTTCCTTTTCACGGGGAGAATAGTAGCCCGTGTGTGGGTCAAAATAGTTGGTGATCGCATTGAGATAGATCTCCAAACGGCGATTGTGATCCAGTTTTAGCAAGCGTTTGAACCACTTGTCGTAAGTGTCCAACACCTTGGCACGCTGTTCTTTTTCGAGCGTGTCAAAGTCTTTTTTATCCCCTTTGAACTCGGGTTTTTCTTGCTTGTCCTGTTCTTCCGTGATGCGGCTGAGCACTTCATATTTCATCCAGCGCTCCCAGCGTGTGCGGAGTTCCGCATCGTCTTTGGCCCATTTGAGTTTTTCACCATCAGCCTGTAGCTCTTCATTTTTAGAAAAGTCTATGGGGGAAGCGAGTATTTCACGATACCAGCCTTGTGTCTTGGCCAGCGAGGTTTCGAGCAGTATTATCGAACGGTCGAAGTACTCGAAAGTGCCTGCCTTGGCCTGATCGTCCAATTGTAGCTCGTACGGGTTCAATTGATCCACGTCCGATTGGGTCAGAAAGCGTTTTCCGCCATCTATATCCTTTAGATACAGTGCATATACACTTTTTGAAAAAGCGTCATCCATTTCTTTGGGCTGGAAATGGCCGCGCGTCAGCACTTGTGAAATAGTGCGCAACAAAGCTGCGTCGCGCTCCGGACTGGCCTCGGGACCACCATTGCGGAAGGGATTGTAATCGCTAAAAAAGACCGCGATGCTTACAATGCCGACAATGGAAAATAATGCGAGCGATGATTTGATCTTCATGTCGTAAAGGAATTTGTCAAGGTCGAAAGAGCCTAAACGGCGCGGGAAAATTTGCATTGCCGAGGTATGTTTTTTGAATGGACAAAAATAATGGTGTAATGGTTCATTCCTGAATCAGAAACATAAACGCAAGAATTGCGCCTTTGTGTGAGAAGGATGATTTTTTTCTACAAAATGACAAAACGAAGATACTTTCGGAGAAAACGTGGCCTAAAAGGAAAAGTCACTCTGCCAGCAATTTCTCCAGCCAATGTTGTTTGATCCCAAAGCCAACTTTGAGCGCTTCGACTTTCACCAACGCATCGACCCGTCGTTGGATCAATCGCCGGTGGTCCATCGTGGCGGTGATCATCACATTTTTCGCGGTGTGTTCAGTAGAAATAAACTCGAACACTTTGGTGTGATAACCTTCGGCTTCCAGCAGTAATGCACGGATACCATCGGTCACGATCTCGGCCTGACGCTCTTCCAGAATACCGTGTTGAAGCAAGGGCGCTAGTTCGTTTTTGGCTTGCATTTCGCGACGGATCTGTTTGTGGCAACAAGGCGCTACAACGATGATCCGGGCTTTTTGGCGGATGCCCGCCGACAAGGCAAGGTCGGTAGCGGTGTCGCAGGCATGGAGCGCAATGAGCATGTCCAGACGCGATGGCTGGTAGTTTGCAATGTCTTGTGCAACGAAGTGAAGGTTTTGAAAACCAATCTGTTGTGCAATTTTATTGCAAAGATCAACAAGCGACGGGCGGAGTTCGATGCCGGTGATCTGTGGCGATAGCCCAAGATGGTTTTCCAAAAAATCATACAGCGCAAAGGTCAGATAACCCTTGCCCGAACCCATGTCAGCGATGTGGGCTCCCGACGGAAGCGGGGTGTCGCGCAGCAGGCTTTCGATGGTTTCCAGGTATTTGTTGATCTGCCGCCACTTGTCCTGATGCGCAGCCAGTATTTCGCCTTTAGCATTGGTGATACCCAGCAAGTGAAGCCATGGAGCAGAGGGATCGAGCAGGCGGTTTTTGGGGCGATTGTGGGCAGTGGTGATTTCAGCGGGTGTTTTTTGGGAAGGTTTTTTTTCTAAAAGCCTGGCTTCGCCTTTTTGGTCAATTTGAAGGGAAAAATCGCGTTCCGGAGTCAAAAGGTCGGCGTTCAAAAACTGTGCGCCGAGCATTTTTTCCAATTGAACAATGGCCTCCTCCAAATTAAAATTCTTCAATTCGTCACGGGTCTTATAGCGAAAGTTGAATGCGATATGCATCCCTTTTTTCAATTCCACAGGTCGGAGGTACACGTTTTTTAAATCTTCCGGAGCGTTAACGCTGGGTTTGCCCAGGGTGCATTTGAGCAATTGGCCGGAAGTAAAGGCGCTGCGGAAAGTGCTGAGGAATTGAGTCGTGGGAGATGACATATAATACGCTAACAGATTTTTGCCGTTTAGGTTAGCCAAAACTATATGGCTTTAAAATTTTGGCAGGTAAATACCTTAAACTGACTATTCGCATATTGGGTACTTGTGATGAAATATCGAATATCGAACACCCAATATCGAATGATGAAGTAGTTTACAGGTGATTCAACCGAAAGGTACGCCCCCAAGCCACAAATCTTGCCGATGTTTGTGCCTGTAAAAACAACAACCTGAGTTCCACCATGCCTGATATTCCACACGCACAAGACCCTACCCCACCCGACTGTTTTCGACAAGCTGAGGTGGAGACTTTCCAAACATTTGAAGATCAAAGACTTGCAACGGTAAACTACTACCTGTGGCGCGCCAATTCCAAAACTTCCTTCCTCTACGCGGTCGAACTGTTTTTTGACCACGGCGAAACACTGCTGCTTTCCTGCGGAGAAGATTCTGAAGCCATTCAGATCATCACGCCCGGATCTTTGGTTGAAACGGCCAAAAAATTACAATTGCTTCACAGCGAAGCAGTTATCCAACGCATTGTGGCCAATATACAACCGCTGTGGCGAGATGTGGTCGGCGAGACTTTGCAAGAAATCCGACTGTCGCGCCATGAGTCGGGACTTTACCAGAATGATGCGCTGCTCCTTAATTTTGGCGAAAAGCAAATCCTGATTGAATTGAGTGAAAAAGAGGGCTTGATATTGGGGGAGTATTGACTCAATGAAACGCCCCTTTCAACTACTTTTTTAATCCCTTTGCACATTAGAGGATAGCCGTTGACATTTTTCGCTGCAATATGCGCTTATATAACAATGTAAGCCGCATCCATTCCTAAGCCATGACAACACTCCGATTCACCCTGCTTGCCTTACTAGTCGTTTGTGCAGCCATGCTTCCCGCACAATGGTCCGACCAAGCTTTCAGGCGCTACACCCTTGCCTTCCAAATAAGCGATGCGGAGGCCACGGCCATTGCGCGGAATCCCAAATTGCCTTTCGACGAAAAATGGCTGCACACCCTGACCGACACACTTTTTCAACCAGCGGAAAAACAAACGCTACCTCCCGGTGCCTACCTACTATTAGAAGCCTGTGACGAAACTCTTGAAGCAGAATATTTTCTATTAAATGCCCTGAAAATCAACCTCTTGAATACTGACCGGGATTTTGCTTTTGCGCTCGTGGATTCACTGGGCAATGATGTGCCCGATGCCCGCGCCCTGCTCGACGGTCGATTGGTGCCGTTTGACCCACAACAAAAATGCTACCGTTTGCCCAAACGGAAACGCGGCGGATTGCTCGAGGTCCATGCCCCTGGCGAACTAATCTTAGCTGATGTGCAGCGCGAAAATGATTGGAAAAGCAAACCAATTTGGAGCGCGTACCATCGGGCTTTGAATGGAAAAAAAGGTTTTAAAGAGCATGTCTACAAGCCTGTGGCGCTGGCAAAGGCAATGAGGTGGCATGCCAGACAGAAAGCGCATTCCAAGGAGCGAATTCGCAAATACCGTCGAACGGAAGCCCGCGCTTTTAAAGGCTACATGACGGTATCCCAACCCGTGTACCGCCCCGGCGACACCCTGCGCGTGAAAGCCTATATCACCGCAGGAACAAAAGGGAAACCATGGAAAAAGCCCCTGAAAATGGCCCTCAATTATTACAACGGCAGCCTTGCAAACCAGCGAACGGTATTGCCCTCCAGTCCTGGCTCCTTTGAGTACGAATGGCCCTTGAGCGATTCTCTCAAACTCGACATGGATGCCTGGGTCGGATTTTACGATAATTATGGCGACCCTGAAAAGCAGCGCGAGATGAGCGTACGCTTTCGCTACGAAGACTACGAACTCGACGAAGTGAAATTCGAGGTCAAAGCCTCTCAGGAAACCTACCGCTGTGACGAACCCGTGAACATCACGCTTCGTACGGCGGATGCCAACGGACAACCGATGGTAGAGGGCCAATTGATACTGACACTGATCTCAGACGGGGTATCACAATACTTTACCTCAGAAATTTACCTGCCCGATACACTCTGGCACATCACGCTCCCGCTCTCGCACTCAGGGGAAACTTTGGTGGAAGTGCCCGACAGCATATGGCCGGAAGCCTCCCTGCGTGTGTCGGCCAAGGCGCAATTCACCAATAGTGCGGGCGAATTGCAGGAAAAAACTTGTGCTTTCAATCTTGAACGCGAGGAGATCCCGGTAGAAGCGAACATTTCAAAGGACTCGATTTCCATTTTTTTCAAATCAATTAGACTTGCTCCATTTTCAGGAATGGTGGAGGGATTCTCTTTGGTAGAAATCTGGCACGACCGCGAGAATACCCATCGGGCCATCTCTGTCCCCTATCACGCAGCCATTCCAGATGGTTTGCAAGACCTGCAACTTTTGTCCAATGGGAAAAAAGTCCTGGTGAACTTATTGGAAAACACTTTGCGGGCAGAAGAACCCAACAGCTCCTCGTGGTGGATTGCTGACACAGCCCACTTCAACATCATCAATCCGGCTCGGGTTGCGCTGCGTTGGTGGATAGCGCGCAATATGGAGCTGGTGGCGCGAGGCGTCACTTCCGAACCGACCTGGCATTGGGAAATGCTGAGCACCGAACCCGCCGACTACACGCTGCATTGCGCCTATACTTGGGACGGGGATGAACAAAACGGTACTGAAACTTTGCAACGCACGCCACAAAACCTGCTATCCATCCAACTCGAACAACCTGAGCAAGTGCAGCCCGGCGAACAGGTGCAGGTAAAAATTAAAGTGCTGGATGTCAACGACCGACCAGTACAAAATGCTCAGCTAAGCGCAGGAGCCTATAACGCACAATTTGAACACCTAGCAACAGGGTCTTACAACCTACGACTGCCTTATGTTGCTCCCGTCATTCGGCAGAAGGCGGCAAAAACCCCGCGCCACTACCAGCAGTTTGAAATCAGTGAGATAAATGGAAAGTCGTTCAGAATCCCATTTGACCGTTCTTGGCAGCAACGTTTGGGTGTTGAAAACTTGCTGTATTACAGGTTACGCAATATCCCCAGCGAATCTTCATCGCAAGCAGGCATCGTGCGCGGTTTTTGTGAGGCTTCGGTGCTGGATTCAAGTGCGTATGCCCATTCTAAAATTGGCAGATTGCCAAACCTGCCTGCCCCCGAAGATTCTTTTGCATTTCACCGACCGCAGTTTGCCCCCTTCATCGTACAGCGAGGGAAATCGGTGCCCATATATCTGATCTGGTGCAACAACCAATTGATTTGGTATGCTGGCTGCACCGACATGAGGTCTTATAGTTTTTATGGAAACGTCGGTTTCAACACCATCAAACTCCGTACGAACGACGGCGAGTTTATCCTTGACAGCCTTTGGCTGAAAAAGGGCGAACGCTTGGTGTTTTCCATTGAAAAAGAAGATGTTATAGCGGGCGGGAACTTCCCGAAAGTTCAAAGCCCTTTAAAATATGTCAACATTTCAAAGATTGACAATTTGGGGAGAGCGCGCGTCCGCTACCAACCGCGCAGTTCGAGCCTTACTACATACGAGCGCAACACCCTCCAACAAACGATGCTCCTTTGGCAGCCAGAAGGCTCTGGCAATAGGTATCAATATTTTTGGGAAAGTGCTGAAAACATACACATTGTATATGACGGACAAGGCCATTACCCTGGCAAAAACAAGCCACATATCATCGGCCCCTTCCCACCAGGCAGCACGATTACCACCTTGCGGCAAGACAAGTTTCTCAGCCGATTTAAATTTGAGCCGGGCTTTGTGTATAAAATTGAGGAAGGCCGCGAAAGGCTATACCAGAGCAGTTGGCCCGAAGACACGATGCGATTGACAAATAACAATGCTTTCTCAAGACATATTTTCCGGGCACTTGGGCCGCAGGATATTTTTCCAGTACGAAAAGAAAAACCGCGAATCAACTTTTCCCAAACGGGTCGCGCACAACCCCACACGGGCAAACTTCATCTTGGCCAATTGCCAAATGAGGCATTCCTGTTGGCATTCGCATTGGCAGGCGATACCTTGTTAGGCCCTTTCCATTTGGCTAACCGCATGGTGTCGGGTATTCGACCCGGACCATACCGTTTGCTTTTGCTCAATATGGAAGGAGCGCTTGCCGAAAGGCCCATTATTATTCGCCCCAATGCGACGTTCCATCTTGATTTTCAGGAAGCTGCATTCAGGAAACCTTTACCCGGTGAATCTTTGGACAGTCTTTTCCAATTGAACTGGTCGGAGACCGAAAAGCATTCGTTTTTGTCACAAACCGTTCCATTCACCCAATTCTTCGGTTTTGGCGCGCCTTCGGTTTTAGGAGGAACAGTGACGGACGAGCATGGCGAAACACTCATCGGGGCAACTTTGAAAGTGTTACAGAACGGTATTTTTATTGCAGGAACCATCACCGATATGGAGGGTGATTACTCCATCGCGCTTGCCTCGGGTGTTTACGACGTGGAAGTGAGTTATACAGGATTTATTTCACAACGCATAGTAGGCGTACCCGTGTTGAGTACGCGAAGCGCGAAAAACCTAAATTTTGTGATGGGAAGCAGTGGTTTATTGGGGGAAGTGGTGATCACAGCGCTGGGTGTAACTCGTGAAAAGAGGGAGTTGACGTACGCTACTGTAGCGGGTACAACTTCCATTGATGGCGGGTATGTCAACATCAAAGGTTCACGAGCCAATGGAGTGGATTATTACATTGACGGGATCCGGGTGAGTGGCGAAATTTCTCCGGTTATGGACCTGGAGCAATTTGCCGAGCCCACAGAAGCCCGCAACCAATTCAGCGACTACGCCTACTGGCAGCCCAATCTCCTCACCGACGCAAAGGGCGAGGCGTATTTCCAGGCCACTTTTCCTGACAATATCACGGCTTGGCGTTCTTATGTGCTGGGCATGGATCGCCGTGCACGCGCAGGCATAACGCTGCAAACCACTCAGGCTTTCCAGCCTTTGCAAGCACAGCTTTCCTTGCCTCGATTTGTCGTTGCTGGCGACCGTTTTGAAGCTGTTGGCCGACTGCGGAATTTGCTCGAAGACTCTACGGATGTGCGCACACAATTCGTTTTTGAAAAAAAAATTTTAAAAGAAAAAACCACGCATATTGGACCCTCACTTGTGGAGACCCAAAGCATCGAAGTGCCACAAAATGCTGACAGTCTTACGCTTGCGTACAAAATGCAGGGCCGCCAAACGGCAGACGGCGAGGAGCGAAGTATCGCCATTTTGCCCCTGGGCAATTTGGAGCGACACGGCCAATTCCTGCTGCTTGAAGGCGATACTTCCCTTTCGCTCAATTTCGACCCGGCGCAGGGGCCAATTTGGGTGCAGTCGCGCCAAAGTGCCCTCCCGCTCTTGATCGAGGATTTGGATTACCTGAAAAATTACCCTTACTTCTGCAACGAACAGACCGCCAGTCGTTTGCTTGCCCTACTCGCTGAACGCGACATATGCGCATTTCTAAAACAAGATTTTCCGCACGAAAAACCGCTCCGGGAATGCCTCAAACGGCTGGAACAAAACCAGCTTCCCGATGGCGCTTGGGGCTGGTGGGCAGGCGGGCGAACGAACGTCTGGATGACCGCCTACGTCACAAAAGCACTCTATAAAGCCCAAAAGGCAGGTTTTCCCACTTCTATC
>JAUSMG010000124.1 GCA_030645295.1 Saprospiraceae bacterium
AGTTACCAATCATCAGATCACCAATCGCCAATCACTAGACATCGATTTTACAAGATCATACTTTAAAATCGGTTTTTGGGATGGCCTCTCTCCTGTACGTGGAGGGGGGCTTTTTTTTACCCGCCATAGTCCCGAGTGCTCGGGGCGAAGGAGGGTTGTTGGCTAAACCGCAAAACAGAAAACCGGAAAATGTAAAACCGCAGAACCAATACCCTATGACCAATGACTTAATGACCCCCTCCTTCGCTTTGGCTACGGCGGGTAAAAATGACCCAATGACTTAATGACCCAATGACGATTAATAACTTATCTTCGCGCACTTTTTTACAAAAACGGGTGAGAGACCCCAATTGATTATGCGCGACGTTACAGACCTGATCGGTAGGATATTTCTTTCCGCTATTTTTTTATTCGAAGCGGTGGATACCATTTTGTATTTTGGAAAAACAAAAGAGGTCATGACCGAGTATGGGCTTACCTGGAATCAGGATCTGCTGCTGTTTGGCGCCATCTTTTTACTTACGATGGGGGGGCTTATGGTGCTTTTTGGCTATCGCTCTACCCTGGGCGCCCTGATGTTGCTGCTTTATTGGGTCCCGGTTACCCTAATTATACATGATTTTTGGAACAGCGATACCAATGCAGAGCTCCGCAATCAAAGCATCCTTTTTATGAAGGACTTTGCCGTCATTGGAGGATTACTGATGCTGGTAGGAAAAGGGAGCGGACGATACAGTATTCGTAGTTTGTTCGCGACCACGAGGGTGAATTGAATTACGATTTACGATTTACGATTTACGATTGTTTCGATCCGAAAAAGGCATGTCTCATCCTTTCTTCGGATCAAAACAATCGTAAATCGTAAATCGTAATTCATCACCGTACTTTGGCTTTGCGGAGCATTTTGGAGAAATAATGCGGAAAAAACCGCTTTAAATATACGCCCAGAACCTCTTTTCCACCAAAATAGACCTCTTCTTTCCCTTGCTCAATGGCGTGTAGGATTTTGTGGGCCAAACGTTCAGGCTCCATGCCCTTGTCAGTGGCTTCGTCCATGGTTCCCAGTTTTTCTCCGGCGCCTGTAAGTGCATTTTTACTGACATTGGTGCGCACAAAACCAGGACAAATAAGGGTGACCTTAATGTGTGCATCGTGCATTTCTGCACGTAAGCTATCAAAAAAGCCATGTAATGCGTGTTTGGCCGCGGCGTAGGAGGAACGGTAGGGTGAGCCGAATTTCCCGGTTAGACTGGTGACCGTGACGATATGGCCAAGCTGGTGCATCAACATATTGGGGAGCAGGGCTTTGGTGAGCGCGACTGTGCCAAAATAGTTTACCGCCATCAGCTTTTTGTCCACCTCAAGGCTGGTCTCCTTTGCGAGTGAGCGTTGTGAAATTCCCCCGTTATTGATCAGGATATCGACTTTTCCCACTTTTTTTAAAATGGATTCTACAATGGCAGGAATAATATCGTGTCGTTCGAGATCAAACGGCTGAACAATGACAGCGCTTGCACCTGCTTTTGAACAAGCTGCACTGACCCGATTGATCTCCACTTCATTGCGGGAAGAAAGAATGAGCTGCGCTCCGCTTTCCGCGAATGCAAGCGCCAGGGCCTCTCCAATCCCGGAAGATGCTCCGGTGATCCATACTCGTTTGTTTTTAAAAAAATTGGACATGGGTTTTGGTCAATGTGATAATTTGATAATGTGATAATGCGGCTTTAAACTTGGTTGTGGAACATTCTATTTTCGCCACAAAACAAGTGTTTCTTTGCGAGTAATTTAAAGAAGTCCTATGACAACAAAAATTGCCACACTAACCCTCAATCCTGCACTCGACAAAAGTACTGCGGTAGACCATCTTGCGCCAGAACAAAAACTTCGGTGTGGTCCCCTGCAACTTGATGCAGGCGGCGGCGGAATCAATGTTTCAAAAGCAATTCACCGATTGGGTGGACAAGCGGTGGCCATTTTTCCGGCAGGCGGGAACAATGGCAAAATACTCCATGATCTATTGGAAAAAGAAGGCGTCAAGACGCATCCTTTGACCGTAGGGGGGGAGACACGGGAAAATTTTTCCGTACTCGAAACGGCCAGTCATGCTCAATATAGATTTACGCTGCCTGGACTACAAATCTCTGAAGATCAAGCAGATGAATGTCTGGATATTATCAAGAAGTTGAATCCGG
>JAUSMG010000128.1 GCA_030645295.1 Saprospiraceae bacterium
CATACGTTCCCAAGCCTCCTGATGCGCCATTGATCAACACCTTTTGATATTTCTGAATTTTACCCAGTCCCTTTAAAAAGTTCATCACGGTGATAGCGCTTCCATTGACTGGAGCGGCTTCTTCATAGCTAATGTTATCAGGCATGGTGGTCAATACATCGTGCTCATTTACACAGACATATTCAGCATAACAACCCAGTGTAGTAGTTCCGCCAAAAACCTTGTCTCCCGGCTTAAATAAGCGGACATCTTTGCCCGTCTCTACCACCTCACCAGCAAACTCAAATCCAAGAATGGTTCTTTTAGGACCTTTTATACCCGTGTATAACCTGCCGATATAGGGTGTTCCCGTTCTCATCATGATATCTGCGGCTGTCACCGTGGTGGCATGAACCCTGATCAGGACTTCATTTGGCTTTGGAGTAGGTTTTACTACCTCATTAAGTCGAAGGACATCGGGTGCTCCGTATTGTGCATATTCAATGGCTTGCATACTACCTTTTATTTTAGTGATTCGTTAATTTGAGCCACAAAGGTAAAGGGGGTTTTTTCCGCGCTCGTTGACTTAGGTTAAGAAGTATTATTTCCGTTTGGGAGGCGTTGTTGTCTCCCCGCGACAACGCGATTTGTCATGTCGCAACAAGCTTCCCCCCACACCAAAAAATCACCCCATCTGCTTTTTTTTTCAAAGCCTTCCCCTACATTTGCTAACGCGAAAATGCGTAATTAAAAACGAAATAAATCCATTGTGAAAATAGACCCGAACGAAAAAGATGTCAATATCGAAAAGAATTTCTTTTCCCAAGACGTTCCGGTTGGAGAAAGAGCCTCTATTTTTAATAAGCTGTTTTTTCACTACAAACAAGACTGGGAAAGATCATTTTCGCTCATGCTCTTTTTGAGTGTGGGTCTCGCTTCCCTTGGACTTTCTGAAGATTCATCAGCAACAATAATTGGCGCGATGATTATTGCCCCATTGGGTCAACCGATTGTGGCTTTTGGTGGCGCTATTGCGTTGGGTTGGAGGATTCAATCGTTTAGAATGATAGGTATAATTATCCTTGGAACGATTAGTTCTATTGTAATGGCTTACATCATTGGCTTGACTCTGCCCGATTTAACTCCTAATCAACAAATATTAATTAGAACTTCTCCTGATTTGCGTGACCTTGGAATAGCTGTTTTGGCAGGTGCTGCAGGCGCCTATGGTTATTACCGAAGTGAATATTCCACTATATTGTCAGGTGTTGCAATTGCAGTAGCTTTAGTCCCTCCACTTTGCACCTGCGGAATAATGCTTGAACAGGGACATTTCATTTTAGCAAGTGGAAGTTTTTTATTGTTCGTCACCAATCTTGTAGGAATATCTTTTGCAGCCATTTTGATATTTTTTGTACTAGGATTAAAAAATAATAGAAATCGAAAATGGTTTTACAAAGGCACAATTTCTATAATCATACTTGGCGCAATCATTATCTTACCTCTGGCATTAAACTACCAAAAGTTTAATTCAGGAATTTTATTTCATAGCTCTATCTATGAAAAAGCGGGGAAAGTTTGTAAACTATCCGTAAACTCCCCTGTCATTAAGGATTTATCCATTCAAGGAACTGGAGTTATCATTACAATTAAACCATTCCCAAGCGATAAAGACGAAGAACATAGACTAAAAACCGAATTGGAGCGGGTGACCGGATTACAGGTTTTTCTTAAAAGTTATTCTGGACAATGAGCTAAAATATAAAGTGAACTATCACCAGACTACTGGACATTTTGATATTGGACATTGGACTTGCACTCTAAAAACTTGAAAATCATGCACTTGCTGAATCATGTCTAACGTCCAGTGTCAATATGTCCAGTAGTCTGAACTATCACCCCATCTCATCCTCCAATATCTCAAACTCCGCATCCTTTTCCCAGATCTCCATTTCGCAGGGCTTGCAATTGAACTTTAGTTTGTATTCGACCTCGCCATGCTTCAGGGTGAGCGGCTCAGCAAGTTTAGTACCCATGGTATCGCGCTGGTATCGGGGACATTTGCCCAGTTCGTATTTCACGCAATACTTTGTCACCATCACGCGCGATTTGCCGGGATCCCACTGCAATTCAAAAGCCTTTTCAATGTCAGTAACCCCGTGGCGCTTGTAAAATGCCCGGGCCAGTTTATTGGACACGTTGTAGGTAAAATCAAGCGTTTTCACCGGGTAAGGGCATTCGCTTTTGACGATCTGATGCGTTTCCCGCTGATAATCCCGAATGCGGATATCCACCAACAGTTCCAATGCCGTTCTTCGGATCTCGTTTATTTTTGAAATGGGTAAAAACCAGTTTTGCGAAAGATCCAGCGCCATTTCATCCACGATGAAGGGTGTATTGCCGGTTTTGGCGAGGTTCTTTTTGATGTTTTCGATCAGTCCTTCGGCGTTTTTGGCGGGTTCTTTGGGCGTTTCGAGGCTGGCAGAACTTGTATGCCCGTCTTCGTCCAACACATGCAGGCAAAAGCCCGTTTCGGTTTCACTGAAGCGCATTTTAACGCCGATTTTCCGCACGGCGCTGTTTTCATTTTCCACCATCTGGTTGAACTCGGCATCCAGGTTGCGGTATATTTCCGTGCCGGCCAACAAGCGTTTCAGTTCATTGGGCACCACCAGTTCGTTGACGATGATGTTGACCTGCAGACCGTCGGCTTCGCCTTGTTCGTTGATGAAATAAAGTCCGTCGCCGTTGTTGAGCAGGTCGTAGTTTTCGATCCGGTAGCCATTGGCTTTTACTTCCAGCAATTTGCCGATGTACTGCCCTTTTGATTTGGGACTTTCCCAGGAGCCGATCTTTTCGCGGCGCTGATTGACAAAATAATCGGTGTAGCCCCGGTTAAAGCTTCGGTCCAATTCCGGCTCAAAATGATAAAACGTTCGGCCCGAGGAGGCTTTTTGGAATTGATCGGCATGGGCTTCCAGAAAGGTGTCCAGCTTTTTTCGCAGGTAAGAAGTGTTGTTTTTGACGTAAACAATGTCTTTTAATCTGCCTTCAATTTTAAAGGAAGAAATACCGGCTTTGATCAGATTGGGCAGCTCCTCGCTCAGATCCAGGTCCTTGATCGAAAGGAGGTGGCTGTTTTCGATCAGGGTGGTCCCCTTTCCGTCGATCAACTGGTAAGGCAGGCGACAATTCTGGGCGCAGGAGCCCCGGTTGGCCGAACGTTCGCCATTGGCAATGCTCATGTAGCAGTTGCCGCTGAAGGATACGCACAGCGCTCCGGTGACGAAAAACTCCAGGGATACGTCGCTGGCCTGATGAATTTCCTGGATCTGATTCAGATTCAGTTCCCGGGCCAATACCACGCGCTGGATGCCCACATCGGACAGGAATTTCACATGGCCTGCGTCCCGGTTATTGGCCTGTGTGCTGGCATGGAGAACAATGGGCGGGAGATCCATTTCCAGAATACCCATGTCCTGGATGATGAGGGCATCCACGCCAACGTTGTACAGATCCCAGATGAGTTGCCGGCAGTTTTCCAGTTCGTTGTCGTACAAAATGGTATTGACGGTCACCAACACCTTTGCTTTGAACAAGTGGGCGTACCGGACCATTTCGGCGATATCTTCCACCGAATTGGTGGCATTGGTCCGGGCGCCAAACGTATGCGCGCCCATGTACACTGCGTCTGCGCCGGCATTGATGGCGGCCATGCCCTGGAAGAGGTTTTTGGCCGGGGCCAGGATCTCAATTTTTTTGCTCATTCGATGCGATCTCGTTCATGCTGCTATTGCGCGGCGCAAAATTATGGATTTTATCCGCTTTGGCGGGCGCCTTCTAGTCTTCGTCCCCGTGTTGCGAATAATCCCACAGATCCTCTTCAGCAGGCATTTCAAACGATTCCAGTTCCCCGGGCAATTCAAAGGACTCCAAATCGCTTGGAGTGTGTCGCTGGATCATTTTTACGAGTTGGGCCAGTAATTTGGCGTAATCAGGGGCCGTGGCATATCCGGCTTTTGCCACTTCCTGCAAAAAACGGATCGGGTCGCTGGCAAAGGCCATTGCCGGGGCGTATCGCCGGTTTTGCAGGAAAAACTGCGCGTGGTCTTTGAAACTCCCTGCCGGACTGTCATACTTTCTAAACCAATCCTTTACAACGTATTTCCATCGTTTTCGCTTCTCATTCCAGGTGACCGAGATCACTTCCGGGAACAAGTGCTTCTGATCCGGGCTTTTGAGGTATTCGGTGGTTACGAGCAGTTGGCCATTGCCCGTTTTGCCTTTTGTCGTATCTTTTATGCCAAAAAACATATTGCCAACGGCCCGGGCACCCCAGCCACTCTCGAGGGCTGCCTGGGCCAAAATAGCGGCGGCGTGAATTCCCGTGGCGGCCTGGGCTTCTCTGGCAAAAGGCAGATAAGTGGTCACAAAATCTTTGGGTAGCATAAGGAAGGAGTTGAGTTGAAAATACGTACAAAGAAAGTGCGCCCACAGCTAAAAACCGGTCAATTCCGGTAAAATCTATCAATGCTGTTTGTTGTAGTTTTCCAGCCTTTTGATTAAAACAGACATTTCAACCCAAAACAAGATTCAACCTTTGACCTAAACTTTTGTCCTAGGGTAACTTTACCCCGCCAAAGAAATGCTGGTGGGAGTCTCTCACTTTCTCACACCGCGCTCACTTTCTCACATCTCTCACCCGCTCACCCGCTATGCTCCGTCTTGTTGTTTTTATTTTCCTCGGAATTTTTTCCACCCTTATGTTGCTCGGCAACAAAAATGGTCGCGCCTCACAGTCCCAAAGGGGCAATACCGGTGCGCCCGGCGACGAAATGCAGGGCGGCCAGGTGGTTACCTGCATGAACTGCCACAACCAGGGGCCTATCCTGGCCAGTGTTGCGGTCAGTGTGCTGGATTCTTCCAACAACCCCGTTACCCAATACGTGCCCGGCCAAATGTATACGGCCCGCGTCACCATCACCGCTTCGGGTCCAGACCTCATGGGTTATGGCTTTCAGATGATCGGCCTGCGGGACAGCAACAACAGCGATCTCGACGGATTTTCGGACATGAATCCAAACAATTACAAGCTCGCTACCATTCCGGGCGGGCGGACTTATGCCGAGCACGATAATATTTCTACCACCAACCTGTTTAATGTGACATGGACCGCTCCAACCACGGGCACCGGCAGTGTAACCCTGTATGCTGCGGGCAATGGGGTAAATGCCAATGGTGGTACGGGGGGCGATGGCGCGGGTTTTGGTTCGATCCAACTCACTGAATTAAGCTCCGCGACTACGGATCCTGCCGGGCGTTTGCCAAAATTGACGGTTTCTCCCAATCCTGTGCAGTCCGAATCAACCCTGAATCTGGAAAATATCGAAGCGGGCCATTATGAGTTGTCAGCCTTCGATCTGTCTGGAAAAAAGGTTTGGGTGAGCCGCCAAGATCTTGCAGAAGGTTCCGCTACGGTGGTTTTACCCAGCAGCTCATGGCTCCCGGGAGTCTATTTTCTAAGGCTCCTAGGGGGCAATAAGGCAACAAGCGTTAAAGTTCTAAAACTTTAACAGTCAACAAGATGGTTGGCTGTGAAGTCAGGGTTAACTTCGTGTTTACAATACAAATCGTTTTTGGCAGTTACTTAGTAACATCGCAACGTCAAAACCTATAAACGTTCGCAATCACGAACAAAACAAACCTGCTTCACCATGAAGAATCTGATTTTTCTGCTGTTCCTGACCCCGGCATTTGCCTTTGCCAACAATGCCCAGGGTACTCCTGCGCTGGAAGCCATCTCAGCAGCCCTCGGCGCCGGTGACGTGGATGCACTTTCGAAATACTTTGCCGACAACGTGGAAATATCCATTCAGGACAAAGAACAAGTGTATTCAAAAGCCAAAGCCGCTGAAATCCTGAAAGGGTTTTTCGACAGCAATAAACCCAAGGCTTTTGCTCAGGTTCACAAAGGCCAGAGCCGCGAAAACAGTGACCAGTATTGCATCGGCAACCTGACCGCTACCGCCGGAACTTACCGCGTGTATCTTTATTTAAAGGTTAGCGGCGCCAACATCAGCATCCAGGAGATGCGTTTCGACAAAGAATAATAAGGGATTTACCTCCTTTACTCCCCAGACGGCTTCGGACTTTGTGTCCGGAGCCGTTTTTTGTTATGTCTTGGTCTCCTCAATTTCGCCCTTTTGTTCAATTTTCGATCGGAAAAACCTACCTTTGCAACCCATTTTAACCAATCCCAGTAGCGTTTGAAAGTCAACGTATTGCGTGTCTTTTCCAAACCGATATCCTTCCACTAATCGCATCCCGCGCTGTGAAACGAGTCCAACTGGCCGCCGTAGAGGCTGGCTTCCAACATAATAATCTTGTCTTGCTGGCCGACAAAGACCATCTCGACGCGCTCGACTCGCAGCTCGCGCCAGGCGAATTGGCATTCGTCCGCCAGGCCACTTCCCAGGAGGTGTCCAGCTTTTCTTTCCCCAGGGCAGAGGGCGTAGTATTTGTCAGAATTCTAAAGGCGGAAAAAGACGATTACATCGCTCTCGAAGATGCTCGTCTGGCGGGAAACGAACTCCTGGGTGAACTCCGTCGGTACAAGATCGAAACCCTCGGAATCCATAATTTTTGCAGCGAAAACCGCGCTCTTGCCTTTGCTGAAGGCCTGGCACTCGGCAGTTACCAATTCCTCAAATACTTCACCAAACCCGCTGAAAAGAACCTGCAGGAAATTCGGCTCTCCCCTGATTCGGCCAGCAGCAGCGCTATTGCTGAAGTAAATGCGTTGTTAGACGCCGTGTTCCTTACCCGCGATCTGGTGAATGAACCGCAGTCGCATTTGAATTCCATTCAACTCGCAGAAGCGATCGAATCTGTTGCCCGGGAATTTGGTTTCCAGGCCGAAATAATGGGCAAAGAAAAAATAGAAGCCCTGAAAATGGGCGGTCTGCTGGCCGTGAACCGCGCAAGCCAGATACCGCCACGGTTTTGTGTACTGGAATGGAAACCCGAGGCCGCCAAAAATGAAAAACCCGTGGTTTTGGTCGGCAAAGGCGTGGTATACGATACCGGCGGACTCAGTCTCAAACCCAGCGAGGCCATGGATTATATGAAGTGCGACATGGCGGGCGCTGCCACGGTAGTCGGCGCATTGGCGGTAGCCGCGAGGACCAACCTGCCCGTGCACATTGTAGGTTTGATCCCGGTTACCGACAACAGGATCGGCCAAAATGCATTTGCCCCCGGAGATGTGATCACCATGGGTTCGGGCAAAACCGTCGAAGTGATGAATACCGACGCAGAAGGCAGGATCATTCTCGCCGATGCGCTGCATTACGCCAAAAAATACGAACCAGCATTGGCGCTCGACATTGCCACACTGACCGGCTCTGCGGTGAGGGCCTTAGGGACCCAGGCCATTTGCTACATGGGCAATGCACCCAAAACCGTAAAAAACACCCTGGAAGAGAGCGGTTTTGCCACTTATGAGCGGCTGGTCGAACTTCCGCTTTGGAAAGAATTTGGCGACGAACTAAAAAGCAATATCGCTGATCTGAAAAACCTGGGATCTTCCAATGCCGGCATGATCACTGCCGGCAAATTCCTGGAAAACTTTGTGGACTACCCCTGGCTTCACCTCGACATCGCGGGGCCGGCCTACTTGCGCGTGGCCAATGGCTATCGCACCAAAGAAGGTACCGGAGTGGGGGTTCGGCTTTTGTATAACTTTTTGAAAAAACAATATACTTAACGATGAACGATGAACTATGAACTATAAACTATAAACCATGAACTATGAAGTATGAAGATCTACTTGTTCCAATGCCAGCAGGTATGTTTTCATCGTTTATCGTTCATCGTTTATAGTTCATAGTTCATCGTTCATCGTTTATCGTTCATCGTTAAAAAAATGAACATCATAACCATCGGAATATCCTGCGGCGACATCAATGGCATCGGCCTTGAGGTCATTCTCAAATCCATCGGCCTCAAAAACATTGGCAAAAAATTTAAAACGGTGGTGTACGGCAGCACCAAGGTCATTGCCTACCACAAGAATATCATCACGGAAGAAAACATTCAGTTCCATTCCATTGAAACCCCGGCAGAAGCCCAGGCGGAACGCATCAATGTGATCAATTGCTGGCCCGACAATGTGAACATCACCCTTGGAAAGTCCGACAAAGTAGGCGGTGAATGCGCTCAAAAGGCCCTTGAACGCGCCGTTAAAGACCTGAAATCAGGGGAAATAGATGCGCTGGTGACGGCGCCCATCAACAAAAAAGCCATGCAGATGGCAGGATTCCAGTTTGTGGGCCATACCGAGTTCATTACCAATGCCTTCAAAGCAAAAGAGTCGCTGATGCTGATGGTATCCGATTCCCTTCGCGTTGGACTGGTTACCAACCACCTGCCGATTCGGGAAGTCGCCGCGGCGGTCACCCGGGAAAAAGTACTGCGCAAGATCCTCATCATGGCCGAAACGCTCCGCATTGATTTCAATATTGAGCGGCCTACCATTGCCGTGCTGGGACTCAACCCACACGCCAGCGACGAGGGCGCTATTGGCGACGAGGACGATAAGATCGTGCGCCCTGCCATCGAGGATGCTAAATTAAAAGGAGTTATGGCGTTTGGCCCCTACCCTGCGGACGGATTTTTCGGTTCTGGTCAATACCACAAATTCGACGGGATCCTGGCGATGTATCACGACCAGGGACTGGTGCCGTTCAAAGCGCTTTCATTTGGTGCAGGGGTAAATTACACAGCAGGTCTGCCCGCCGTTCGCACTTCACCGGATCACGGCACAGCTTACGATATTGCCGGAAAAGGAGAAGCCGATGAAACCTCGATGATCAAGGCCATTTATCTCGCTGCTGAAATTGTGCGCAACCGCGTCGAATACCTCGATATGCACGCCAATTCACTCGAACGCCGCAAACAAAAATCCATCATCACAGAAGCTGGTGAAGAAGTGGAAGAGGAAAGTGTAATTCCAGAAGAATAAGTTATTTTAAAAATGTGGTCAATGTGGCAAATGTGGTCAATGTGACTGGCATTTGGACGCGCAGAATTGACCACATTATTCACATTGACCACATTGATCACATTTAAAAAATTGACCACATTATAAGATTATGCAGCATATACTAGGAATAGACGTGGGCGCTTCCGGCATTAAAGGCGCCGTGGTAGATGTAGCGAAAGGAAAGTTGCAAGGCGAACGTTTTCGTGTGCCTACTCCGCAGCCTTCTACCCCGAAAGCGATGGCCGGAGCTTTTTCGGAGATCGTTGAGTTTTTCAACTACAAAGGCCCTGTCGGTTGTGGTTTTCCCAGCATCGTAAAAAATGGTGTTTCGAATTCTGCGGCCAACATTGACAAAAGCTGGATCGGAACCAATATTGAAAAGGTATTTGGCGAGGCCTGTGGTTGCCCGGTTTTTGCCACCAACGATGCCGATGCTGCAGGTGTTGCAGAAATGCGTCATGGCATGGGACGAGACGAAAATGGTCTGGTGCTGCTCATTACCATTGGCACAGGATTGGGATCGGCCCTTTTTTACAAAGGCGAATTGATTCCCAACACAGAGTTGGGTCATTTACTCTGGAAACACGGTAAATCTGCAGAGTTATGGTGTTCTTCGGGTGCCCGGTCAAAACTAAAAATCAGCCGGAGCGAGTGGGCCGACCGGTTCAATGAATACCTGAACCACCTCGAATTGCTGTTCTCCCCCGACTTATTCATCCTGGGCGGAGGCGAAAGCAAATTTTTTGAACAGTACAAACATCAACTAATTACCCAAGCCCGCGTTGTACCTGCCAAGCTGCTCAACAATGCCGGTATCATTGGTGCAGCAGCATACGCAGTAGAAAGTAACAAGTTGAAAGTAACAAGTTGAAAGTTACAAGTTGAAAGTTACAAGTTTAGAGTTACAAGTTGAAAGTTACAAGTACCAAGGCTTTCAACTTGCAACGCTAAACTTGCAACTCTAAACTCTAAACTTGTTACTTTCAACTTGTTACTTGTTACTTATAACTAGATATGGCACTCGTAGTTCTCGAAGGAATGCGTTTTCATGCTTTTCACGGGGTGCACCCGGAGGAGCAGGTGTTGGGTACAGCGTATGTAGTGAATGTGGAGGTTCAAACTGGCATTGCAGAGGCCGCAAAAACCGATAGCATTGAGCAGGCCACGGTGAATTACGAAACGGTGTTTCAAATTTGCATGGCCGAAATGGCGCAGCCGCGCAAACTTTTGGAAACTGTGGTGACGAATATTATTAAACGCATGAAGCGGCAGTTTCCGCAAATGAAGGGCATTAAGGTACAGGTTCGCAAACTCAACCCGCCCATCAGTACCAGAATGCGGGCAATGAAAAACACTGCTGATTATCAGCCCATTGGTGGCAGTGCCGAAGCAGCATGGGTGCAGGATGAGGGAAATTTTGAGTCCAAATGCCCCCGTTGTAAAACGTCGTTCCTGTGTTATGCCGACGAAACCTGCTGGTGCAAGGAGTTGAATAACCTTCACCCGGCAACACAAGAGACCTTGAAACGGCAATTCGGCACCACTTGTCTGTGTCCAAAATGCCTGAAACTATACGCCGGTTGATCCTTCGCCGATAAATCCATGCTTTTAACTTGTCTTTAGTAGCCGAACATTTTTCATAATACACCAATTGGCTACTTTTGCCGCTTTACCCGCCATAGCCCGTTTAGGGCGA
>JAUSMG010000129.1 GCA_030645295.1 Saprospiraceae bacterium
TTGCGCTTTTCGAGGATTATCAGGGCAAAAGCACGGTAGTGAACCCCAATATCCGGGATGTTGATGTGTTCGCCATCGCCGATGATGAAAAGGAAGCATTTGTCAATTACCTCAAGGTCGTGAACGGCGCCATCATCCATACGTACACCCTGACCCTGACAAAAAATCTGGACGAAGACCGGGAGGTAATGCTGGCTCTGGCCATTCAGTCCATGCGGGAGCGGTTTAACAGCATAACCCAAGAACTCATCGTCCCCTTCGAGGTCGTTTTGCCTGAAAAAGATCTGATCATCACGGTTCCCAAAATCGGCGATAAAAAGAAACTCCTCGAGCTTTCCGAGAAAAACGTGCAATATCACCTGCTTCAAAAAAGGAAGCAGGCCATGAACGCCACTGGCAAACAGACCAGCGCTGAGCGCATCCTGCGTACCCTGCAAGCCGATCTGCACATGGAAGCGGCGCCGCTCTGGATCGAATGTTTTGACAATTCTAACTTGCAGGGAACCAATCCGGTATCGAGTTGCGTCGTGTTCAAAAACGCCAAGCCTTCTAAGCGGGATTATCGCCATTTCAACGTTAAAACCGTGGAAGGGCCGAACGACTTTGCAAGTATGGAGGAAGTGGTGTTGCGCCGATATCAGCGATTGATCGGCGAGGGCGCAGGACTGCCGCAGTTGGTCATCATCGACGGCGGAAAGGGACAACTCAGCGCCGCCATGAAAAGCATTCGCGCTCTGGGGCTGGAAGATCAGATCACGGTGGTGGGCATTGCCAAAAGGCTCGAAGAAATTTACTTCCCAGATGATCCGGTACCTGCCCACATCAACAAAAAATCAGAATCACTCAAACTCATCCAGCAGGCCCGCGACGAGGCGCACCGCTTTGGGATCACGTTTCATAGAAATCAGCGCAGCAAGAATTTTCTGAAGACGGAACTGACAGAAATTCCGGGGATTGGTAAGAAGACTTCGGAGAAGTTACTGGCGCATTTTGGGTCGCTGGCGCGGGTGAAAGTGGCTGATAATGAGGAGGTGGAGAAGGTGATCGGGAAAGTGGCGGCGGGGAAGATTGCTGCTTATTTTGCGGGTGATGAGGAATCATAATAATTGGATTCCAGACCCGTTTATGGCTAAATATGCCAAATTCTAGAGAAGATCACTTGCTGCCACCGTTGACCATTCAACTCTAATCATTGCCTAGCAGATTTTTTGCCAATTATCCGCTGTGCTTTTGCCCGCACAACTTCATGTGGCACAGTTTGCCCTGCAGCGGCTTGTGCACGCCCCAGTTCAATTTTTTCCTTCTCTTCCTCTGAGATCAAATCCCACCAAGCGCCCCCTTCTTCGCGGAGTGCTGCGAAAAGCGCAGCAATTTCTTTCAAGATTAGAGGGTCGTTTGTTTCGTCCACCATTCGATGGAGGTCGTTTTTTAGTTCAGTAGGTACCATTTGAAATTATTTTCAACAAAAGTAAAAAAAGCAACCCAATTATTCAAATCCGCTCAACCCACCTGAAACGTCCGCATACTCAATCCCCCGTACTCCACCGATTCGTACACCTGCTTGATTTCCTCTTTGCCATCTGCCAGGCCCAGCGTGTAAAGCATGGGTATATAGTGGTCTGTTGTGGGTACAGCGAGTTTTCCGGCAGCCCCGATCTGCTCATAGTTTGCCAGCGCTCGGTAATCGCCCTCCGTGATCTTCTTTCCAACCCAGGTATCGAATTCCGTGGCCCAATCGTAGGGGGCGACATCTCCCTGCTGAAGTTTCGGGATGCTCATGCGCAGGTTGTGAACGATGTTTCCACTCCCGATCACCAGTACGCCTTTTTCACGCAATGAACGCAATTGAGCGGCAAGATCAAGGTGGTATTGCATGGGCTGGTAATAGTCAATGCTCATTTGAAATACGGGGATATCGGCCTCCGGGAAGAGGTGTACCAGTACTGTCCAGGCGCCGTGATCGAGACCCCATTCGTTGGTTTCGTGGAGCAGGTGACTGAGCAGAGCAGTCTCCTTCGCTTTGGTTGGCGAGCCCGACGCTGGATATTGCATGTCGAAAAGCGCCTGTGGGAAGCCGCCAAAATCGTGGATGGTTTCCTGCTTTTCGCTCACATTCACAAAACTGCCCCGCGTAAGCCAGTGTGCTGACACGACCAGAATGGCTGCGGGCTTTTTGCCGTCCTTTTTAAATTCTGCGCCGAGTTTTCGCAGGCTACGGGTAAAGGCGTTGTCTTCCAGCGCGTTCATTGGGCTGCCATGCCCGACGAAGAGGGCAGGCATTTTACCCGACAAAGCGGTGGAGGAGGGTGGTATAAACTTGGGAAAATCCTGAAGTTTCATGTTGCAAGTTGCTAATGGCAACATCGCCAATGATTTGAGAAAGTCGATTCTGTTCATAATGAGTGTCTTTTGCCACTAATTCCACTAATTTACACCAATCCATTCGTGCTAATTTGTGCAATTTGGGTCAGAAAATACTTTTTTGAATCAATCTTGATATTTCAAATATAGATGTTTAAACACTTAAAATCAAAAAGGGTTTTTGGTCACATGTTTTTACCCTGCAGGATATTTTTATTTTTTACTTTTCCTGGTCGTTCTTTTGCCACAACTCATTGATATTTAAGGTAAAGCAAATGTTACTTCCATTCTTGTTAAATTGATATTCTTCAAATTTATACTTCCTGCTGCTCAACCATACTTTGTTGAAGGTGAGCGAGAATTCCTTTAGATGGAAGCCAAATGAAAAGCCTTTTTCCCAGAACCTGAAGGAACCCTTCGACTCAATATTTTTGATGGAGGCCAATTCTTCCGCGCCCCCATTCTGAATAGTTCTCATTGCTCCCATTCGTTTTTCGGGGTATTTTCAGGTGGTTGAACATGACGCCGGCGTATTTCACAGGACTATAAATGGCCTGGGCTTCGATCCCTTTTGCCTCCCCAGCACTGTACCGCGCTATGCTGATGCTCGCATCGTGCTGCTTTTGGAGCATGGGAATTTGGAGTGTATTGGGCGTGTAGTGATAATGGGTGCAGCCCGACAGAAAATAAAGGAGGATCAAGGAGAGCAGGATCAGATGTTTCATGGAACAATAATTTAGAAAGTTCGATACAAATATCAGGCGTTTGATCCAGTGCCTTTCGCGGATTTTAAGAAATTTATATATTGTTTTATTGCATTTAACCACTCGATATCTTGGTTCAATGGCTACTTGTTACTATTAACTTCCTACTTATTACTTGCCACTTTTTCTCCCAAAATCCACGGCCACCGATAGGCTGGTGTTTAGCCGGACAAAGTTCCAGTTGCTGGTATTGGGGAATATGGAGGATATGTTAAGGCTGAGGGTTACCGGTTTAATGCGCATTCCCGCCTGTATGCCGAGTTCGGGCAAGAACATGGGACTGCTTTTCTCAACATTCTGAATGTATTGAATATCAGGAGCTTCGATGGAATAAGAAACAATGCCGCTGCTGTATGCAAGGTGGGTGAGTCGTAGTGCAAGTCCGGCCTGAAAATAGTTGCTTCTATAACTTAAACCTGGTTGCAAAAACCACCGCCGAATGTCAAATGCTGCCGTACGGTCCGATCCATAATTGCTGAACAAATTCCCAGAACCAAACCCGGCGAACAAGCTTGCGGATCCTTTGGGCAATTGTTCGTACAGGCCCACACCGACTTCCCACAAGGAAAAATCGGTTCCATTTTCCAACTTCTGGCGAACATTTTTATCCCGGGCACTGAAGTAATTGCCCATCACTGCGAAGTGCCTAAGCGGACTATACACGCCCTGAAACTCTACTGCATTAAATGTATTTCCACGGCTCCAGCCAAGGCCCAGCACCAGGTCTCCTTTTTGGGCCAGGCATGGGATGTTCAGAGAATTGAGGGCATAGTAATACGTTTGGCTGAGCGCAACAAAATGTAACGCCATAGCAAACACAAAAGGAAGTATCTTCTTCATTGTTAAAAATTGATTTTCAATTACTTACATCATACATCATACATCATACATCTACTCCAGTTCATAAGAAATCCCCAGACCAATATTAGAGCCATCAAAGCCATAAAGAAACGCAGGTTTTGTCCCGACGATAACCAGACTTGCTGAAATAGTGAAAGGTTTGAAATGGACGCCAATGTTGCCGCCAAACTCCGGGAACCAAAAAGGAGACTCTCTTTCCAGACGTTGAATGATCTCAATGTCTGCCGGTTCAATCCGGTAGTCGATGCTTCCGCTTGGGAAATTGAGCCGCACCAGACGAAGCCCCATTCCAAGTCGAAACCAGTCGTTTTTAAAGGTAAAAGTTGGCTGTACAAAGAAGCGTTGGAGCCGGAGGTCTGCAATTCGCTCAATGCCATAATCGTTGCGCATTTTCCCTTGTCCCCAGCCGACATACATTGCTCCAGTACCAAATGCAATAGGCATGTAGCCACCTGCCGCGGCTTCTAGGAGATAGCCTTTCGAGGTATGGGTATAAGTAGGCCCGGTGAAAAAATTGGTATCTTCAAAACTGGATCGGGTACGGAAGTAGTTGAGCATCACCGTCCCATGCTTTATGGGACTATAGGATGCATGAAAATCGCCATTAAGTGCCACGGGGCTACCGCCAACCGATGCATTCACTTGCCCGCTGCCTTTTTTGACCCCATAAGGCGTTTGCACAAAATTGGGGGAGTAATGGTATTGAACACAGCCGGCAGCAAGAAGCAGATATGCCAGTAACAGAATCTGAAAAGGGCGCATAGGACTGAAATTAAATAAATCCGCCCGAAAGCGCATCAGATGAATGGCTCCCGGGCGGAACTGTGGTAGTGTTTGTGTTTACTGCTTAAAAGGATCGGAGAACTTCTTATCTGCCAGCAAGTGGTCGTCTGTCAGGGTATTTAAAAACGCGATCAGGTCATTTTTATCGTCAGCCGAAAAATTCATCTGCATAGGCACACCCCCAACCCTTAAGTCAGCATGCAAGAACGGATGGTTCTGTATGCCTGTGTTGTAAAAGTCGATTACCTCAATCAGGTTGTTAAATCGACCATCGTGCATGTAAGGCGCAGTGAGTGCGATATTGCGTAGCGTGGGTACTTTGAAAGCGCCTTTTTCCGAGTTAGCGCCGCTGATGCCGCCCACACCGAGGTCAATGGGATTGGCTTCCAGGCCGTTGTTTGCCAGTTGCAAAACTGGCCGGCCCATGTTTCCACTGTGGCAAGAGGAGCAATTATTGTTGTAGAGTTGTTTGCCACGATTCTCTGCGGCGGTAAAGCCATTGAAATTATTGTTGTAGATCACATTGCCAAAATTACCAGTGAAATTTCCCTGGCTCAGGTTGGCTTCCGCATCAAATTTGCTTTGGAAAGATCCCATCGCGTTCACAAAGTTGGAAACGGCTTCCAACACAAGGTCTTCGGTGACCACCGTGCTGCCAAATGCTTTTTTGAACAATGGCCCGTAGTAGGATTGAGATTCCACCGTAGAGGCAATTTCGTGCATGGACATATCCATTTCCTGGGCATTGGTCATTGAGCCACGGCTTTGATCCGCAGCGGTTTCGGCACGGTTGTCCCAGAAAAACCGGATCGCATTGGACCCATTCAGGTCGGTACCATAATAGGCAGAGAAATTGGCGACCGAACCAAGTGCTATGGAGTTGCGTGCGGTGGAGCGGTCGTACACGCCATCGCTGAAAGCTTTGTTGTCCGAGAAGGCCAATTCCTGCTTGTGGCAGCTGGCACAAGAGACCGTGCCATCTTTGGAAAGTTTTTTATCATAAAAGATCACACGACCGAGCACGGCTTTGTCGCGTTCAACGCCCCGCGCAAAAAGTCCTGCATTTCTTAAGTGGCTGGGCAATGTTACCGTATAATCGTCGGGAAACTCCGGCAATTTCAGAAACTGGGAGAGCAATTCCGTTTCTTCTTTGGAATAGTAGTAATAATTAAAATCTGATTTACAAGCCCCCAGCAATAAGAACAGGGCGAATAAAGAGCATAAAGTAGTGAATTTTTTCATGGCTTAGTGTTTTACGGTGAGAACTACTTAAATGGATTGGCAAACCGCTTATCCTGCGTCATTTTTTCGTCGCTCAAGCTGCGCAAGAACGCTATAAGAGCTTCTTTGTCCTGCGTGTTGAAGTTCATTTTTTTGGGCGTTCCGTTAGTATTTTGCAGATCCTTATGCAGGTTATTGTGGGGCTTTATGCCCGTGCTATAGTGTTCCACTACCTGTTCCAGGGTCTGGAAACGACCATCGTGCATATAAGGAGCAGTGAGGCCTACATTGCGCAAAGCGGGTACTTTGAACGTACCCATATCCAAGGCGAAATTCGTGATGCCACCAACACCGGGATCGGCAGGGTATTCATCAAGACCATTGGAAGCGGATTGAACGCTGGGGGCAATAACAGTTGCCGTATGGCAGGAGGCGCAATTGTTTAGGTAAAGTGTTTTGCCTTTGTTCTCCTGAGCGGTTAAACCGGCAAAATTTTCCGAAATAAAATTGAAATTTACCGTGTTTTCGAGGAACTTAGCCTCGGCCGTTTCGTCAAATTTGCTCCGCAAAGAAGAAAGGGTATGCACAAAACTCTGGATGGCATCTGTTACCAGTGCTTCAGAGGCTACGGTCTCATTAAATGCTTTTTTGAAGAGTAAGGCATAGTATGGCTGATTGTTCACGGCGTCAACAACCTCGCTCATGGACATATCCATTTCTTTCACATTTTGCAGGGATGCGCGGCTTTGCTCTTGCACAGTTTGGGCGCGGTTATCCCAGAAAAGGGAGTTTCCGGTATTTTCATAGGCGGCTGAAAAGGAGGGGACAGAACTTAGTGCAATGGAGTTGCGCTCGCCTGCTCGGTCAAAAACTCCCTTACTTACAGCGGCATTATCGCCAAAGGCAAGGGATTGTTGGTGACAACTGGCGCAGGATATTTTGCCGTCTTTCGAAAGGTTTTTGTCATAAAAAAGTACCCGGCCAAGTTCAATTTTGGCAGGCTCCGGAGGCTGGGAGAATCCAAAACTGCTGAATGTTAAATACTTGGGTAACACTACCGTGTAATCGGCGGGAATTGCGGGTAAGTTGAGGTACTGTGATAGTAAGGCCTGCTCTTCAGGGGTGTAATAATAGTAGTTGAAATCAGGGTTGTTTTTGCAACTGATGACCAAAAGAGAACAAGAAATGGCAGCGAGTAAATAGATTCTTTTCATAGTTCGGACCGTAGTTTATGTTTAAAAGTGCTCAAATGTAGTGAACATCTTTTGTCAGGTTTGTGTCAATACACCCTTTACGAAAGATTTAACACCCCAAAGACGCAGACTGGCCGAATAGGGTTGGGTGGGTATTCAAATTTAACCGAATTATAAAACAAACCCCGTTTCCACAGACGAATCTGCAAAAACGGGGCATCGGTATACGAATCAGGAACCCTTATTCTTTCGCTTTCTTTGGATTGTTGCGATCCAGTACTTCATCTACAAGACCATATTCTTTGGCCTCGAGGCTGCTCATCCAGTTGTCGCGGTCGCAATCCTCCTCAATTTTCTTGTAAGGCTGACCGGTGTGGTGTGCCAGGATGTCGTAAAGCGACTTCTGCATTTTTTTGATCAGCTTGTAGGAAATTTCAATATCCGAAACTTGTCCTTGTGCTCCACCCATAGGTTGGTGAATCATTACATGGCTGTGGAACAATGCACTACGCTTGCCTTTGGCCCCTGCAGCGAGCAATACTGCTCCCATCGAAGCAGCCAATCCGGTACAGATCGTGGCCACATCGGGTGCAACATATTGCATGGTATCGTAAATGCCAAGACCGTCAATAACGGAGCCGCCAGGACTATTGATAAACATTTGTACATCACGCTTTGGGTCTGTGCTTTCAAGGAACAGCAACTGTGCCTGAATGACGTTGGACACATATTCCGTAACCGGTACGCCCATAAAAATGATGCGGTCCATCATTAAGCGGCTGAATACGTCGAGTGCAGCGGCATTCATCTGGCGCTCCTCGATTACATAAGGCGTGAAAGCCTGGATGCCCGGTACAGAGGTACCCATGTATTTTTCGAGGTGCATGCTGCTCATGCCAAGATGTTTCGTGGCATACTTCTGAAATTCATTTTTATCGAACATTTTGAAACCAATTTTTAGAGCATCCGCATCCTTTACTTTATTAAAAGGAAGGTGCAAAACTCATGTTTGTTGAGGAAAAGGAAACAACAAATTCGCTACAAGGTTACGCTCCTGAAAAATGGAACTGAAATAAAGTATGAACGATGCGGTGCAAACTACAAACGATGGATGAAAAACGACCAAATTCAGTATGCTCATACATCATACATCATACATCATACATCACTCCTCGTCCAGCGTGGTGCGCATGCCGGCATCCTGCGATTGCTCGGCTTTTACCCTAGCGGTCACTTCTTCTACAATTTTGTGGAATTCTTCGGAGGATACCGCATGGTCCACCAGTGTGATTTGTCCGCGGACCGCTTCGAGCAATTTATCGGATTCAAGTTCACGGCGCGTATTTTCCACATCTTTTTCATCCTTCATAAGGCGCTCGATGCTGCTTTCCAGGATGTGCGCAGGCAGGTCGGTTTGAAAATAGTGACGCACACGACGGGCGTATTCACCCTTCAATTCTTCGTCGGTAACCTCTACTCCAAATGCTTCCAGCAGGTTATCACGCAGGATGGACCAGCGTAGATTGTCCGCAAAAGCAGGGTATTCTCGCTCAATTTGAGCGGGTTCCAGTTTGCCCTGATTGGTTACACCCAGCCAGCGTTTGAGGAATTTGTCAGGCAGTTCTACTTTGTTCAATTCCAGCAGGCGTTCTTGTATGGAGCGGAAAAGCAATGCGTTGGAGCGCACATCGTAAAATTGAAGGATACCAATTTTCAACTTCTCTATAGCCTCTTCTTTGTTGGACACGCCCTGGCCAAAATAGCCATCGTAGAATTCCTGATCCAGTGGAGCATCGGCCACCCGGCTTACTTCTTCAATAGGACCCTCAAACCAATCGCCTACTTCGCGATTGTCGCCATCGGGAATGGCTAGAATATATTTGCGGTGCATTTCGTCTTTCTGGTGGTTTTCTACAGATCGGGCATTGAACCGCAGGGTGTCACCGGTTTTCAGGGTGAGCAGCTTGGCTTTAAACGCTTCATCCTGAATGTTTTTAACCAAAAAAGACATTGGACTTTCCCAGCCGTCTTCTTTTACGTCACCATCTTCCGAGACGAGTTCTCGTGCTGCAATTTTCACGATATCATTCTCTTCAATGCCCTCGGTCGGATTGCTCCGTTTGCCCACGCGTTTGCGGGCATACTGAAGGTCTTCTTCGGCGAGTTCGTCCAGATTATTTACCGTGAGCCGCTCGTAAGAATGGCTTTTGTCAAGGCCCAGGATCTCGATCTTAGGAATAAAACCTACCTCATAATCAATGGCATACTCAGGATCAGGGTTGCTGATGTTGATGCTAAACTTCGCCTGCTGATCATCGGCAGGTAGCGGTTGGCCTAAAATGTTTAGGCCCGATTCGCGGAGGTAAGCCACCAGTTCCTCGCTGAACAGCTCGTTGAGCGTCTCCGTGAAAATGGACGAGCCGTACATTTTTTTAAGATAGTCCATCGGCACCTGGCCGGGACGAAAGCCTTTTACAGGCATCCTTTGCCGAACTTTCTTTAGTTCTGCGTCAAGTTTTGGTTTAAGTACGTCGCGGGTAATGGTGACGGTGAGGATTGCGCTACAGTTGTCGATGTCTTTGCGGACGACCATGATATTAATGTGCTAATGTGGTCAATGTGAAAAATGTGGTCAATATGAGGCTTGCCTTATTAAGGTAAGGTGGATGAAAATGTGGTTATAATGGAGCAATATTTGGCAGAAAGAGCCTTATATCGCGCGAAATGCAGACTACCAGACCTTTTGACACTGGACGTTAAACACGATTCAGCAAGTGCTGGACTTTCACATTATTAGAGTGCAAGTCCAATGTCTACTGTCAAAAAGTCCAATAGTCTTTATGAAATGCCCATTCGCTACGAACATTTTTGACAAAAAAAAGATTTGGCAAATTTTAAAAATTTGCCAAATCTAAGAAATTCAAATCAGCCAAATCACTATCGATCGTTGGTTAAGATGTGCGGGCGGAGGGACTCGAACCCCCATGCCTCGCGGCGCCAGATCCTAAGTCTGGTACGTCTACCAATTTCGCCACGCCCGCTTTACCCGCCATAGCCCCTTCAGGGGCGAAGGCGGGTTTAATTTCCTACCCTCATTCGCCCTAAAAAGGCACGGCGGGTAAAAAGGGCTGCAAAAGTAGTATCTTCTCACTAAAAACAAGGGAAGACATTGAAAAACTTCCAAAAACCACAACTTTTAAATTAATCCTTCATGCGGCACTCCACACGGGAGAAAACGGCAGGGTAGGGTTGAGAATTGTTTATGCCTTCCGGCATACCATCACCACTTTCTTGTTTTCAGCATCAGTGGCCGCAAAAAGATACACATCGCCTCCATCGGATAGTTTGAGTTTTCGACGCACCTGGTCTGGGCTGTCCGGAAAGTTGCGGCAGGCAATGTTGGCTTTTCCGCCGGGCACATAGGCTTGAACTGCTTTTCGGTCGTATTTACAAACTTGTTCGATAATAAAACTTCGGGCAGGCAGCCCCGGCTGAAACTCGGTGGAGGTATATAAATGCGTGTTGGCATGAAGTTTTGCCAAACCGTAACGCCGGGCAAAGGAGCGAAATGCTCCGGATTTTAATATGGCCGGGTTTGGTTCGTACAGGAAGTTTTGGGGCGTGGAAAAGTTTGCAACTGCCTGTTGTTCCTCCGCCCACGAGAAGGTAAAAGTTTGTGGTTCATGCTCAGACCTATAAGGCTTATCAAACCTTATAAGTCTTGATTCCAACGATACTGCCAGAATGGGGATTTCATCCATCGGCGGCGCCTCTCGTTCAAGCAGATACAACACTTCCCGGCAATCGCCCTCGGAGGCAATTACCCAAATTTTGCTGACTTGCTCCAACTGCAATGCCGCCTGTCGGAGGTCAAGCAAAGGCGCCGTTTTCAACAACACACGCGGTGCTCTTTCCAACAGCATATCCTTGATTATCAACACATTCGGTGAACAATCGGCAAGTTGGAAAACCTTGCCTTTGCGCTCGTCCCGTCGGGCGGGGTCGAGGTAAATCAGATCGAAATCTTCTGTCGTTTTCTCCAAAAAATCTTCTGCTGTGCAGTGTTCGAATTGAACATTGCTTGCGTCCAATTGGGCAAAATTATGTCGTGCGGCGGCCAGTAGAACAGCATTTTGCTCCACATAAGTCATGGATTCAAACTGTTGGGAAAAGAAAAAAGAATCTACGCCCAGGCCTCCGGTAAGATCGACCATTTTTTTGCCAGAGCATAATCCGGCCTTGAATCGGGCGGTTCGCTCCGAAGAGGCCTGTTCCAGGGAAATAGCTAAGGGGAATTCCATGCCAGGTCTATACCAGCCTGGAATTTTTAGTCGGATTTTTTGCAATGCCTGGATCTGGGCTGCTGCCGTTAATACTGGGATATTAGGATATTTTTTGGCAGAGAGGGCCAACTGGCGCGGGTCGTCTTCGCGGTGCTGCCAGATGAAATCCTGGAGGAGAGGGAGGTCCATGGGGCAAAGATAGAAATTGGGTAATTAAAAAAGCCCAGACCGTTGATTTTCAACCGTCTGGGCTTTGCTTTTAACGCGTTTTGGATGGGCCTGACCTACCGTTTCACCACCAGTTTCCGCATCGTACGCTGTCCGTCTCCCAAACTGAGTTGAAGCAGCCACAGCCCTGTTGGGTAAGCAGATACGTCAAAAAAGAAATGTTGGGCAGTCGCTTCAATCTGCTGCGTACTGACCACGCGGCCGTTTAGGTCCGAGATTCGAAGTTCCGCCGTTTGGCCCAATGAGGCGCCGAAATCCAGCCTGACCATTTCACTGGCAGGGTTCGGCGATACGGATAGGGTTTGTATCCATTCCGGGGCTTTTGTACCCACAAGATTGGAAACGGTAACCAGCCCGCTGTTGGCCGTGCATCCATTGGCATCCGTGACGATTCCTGCATATTGCCCCTGGTATAGGTTTGCGAGATCCTCTGTGTTGGAGTAAAACGCTCCATTGCGGGTCCAACTGTAGGTGTAGGTGGGTACCCCACCGGATACGCTGATCTGAATACTTCCGGTTCCGGCATTACCGTGGTCGTTCTCGACTTGATCCACAGCAATTTGTAGTGTTGAGGGTTGGGAGATCGTGACCGAGCCTGATTGTACACAACCGGCAAAATCGCTTACGGTGTAAGTATAATTTCCGGCACATAGATTTGTGGCCAGAGGTCCATTTTGACCGTTGCTCCATTGAATACTAAACGGACCATGGCCGGCACTTACGGTGACCAAAGCGGTGCCATTGCACAAATTGGCGCAGGTAACAGCCGCTACCACTGCATCTTGCGTGGAAGGCCCGGTAATGTTTACAGAAAAACTGCATTGTCCGCTATTGCCCCCGCCATCGGTATAAGAGAAAGTCTGCAAAGTATTTCCAATGGGGAACATTGCTCCGGAAGGCAAACCTGCTATCAATTGGAGATTGGCAGGAATTACCTGACAATTGTCTGTAACAACCGGCTGGCTGTAAGTAACTGGTCCTGAGCAATAACCAGCCACAATATTGATAGGGCAATTTACACTGGGTGTTTGCTGATCAAAAACATCGACCTCTTCCGTTTTGGTTTGTACACAGTTGTATGTATCCGTAATGGTTGCCGTATAGGTACCCGGACATAGTCCCAAAATATTGAGGCTCGTTTGGCCATTGCTCCACAATACGCTGAAGTTTCCACCACTGATCTGCGTCAGGGTTACTGCGCCATCACAGGCGCCGGAACAAGATGCAGCATCACCAGCGGAGGTGACCGCCACGGATTCTCCGACAAAAACATCAAAACTACATAATCCGATATTCCCTCCGAGATCCGTATATTGAAAAGACTGGTGGGTATTACCTGCAGGAAAGGAAACTCCGGAGGGCAGGCCGCTCATTTGAATTAATTGTGAAGGATTGATCTGGCAATTATCAAGGACCAGTGGAAGGTTGAACTGGACCACCGCATTGCAGGACCCCCGTGTTATGCTGACCGGGCACACTA
>JAUSMG010000130.1 GCA_030645295.1 Saprospiraceae bacterium
CAAACGCCGGATAATCACTGCGGCTGCACTGACGCTTGTTTTGGTTGTGCTGCCCGCAATATCCTGGTTTTACCTGCGTGGCGGACTACAGTGGCGTAAAGACGCCGTGGCTGAACTTGGATCCTTCGGCCAGATCCGGGGCGCGCATATCATTTATCCGGATGGTACCAAAGAAGATCAATTGAAGGAAAGCGTCTGTGTTATCCACAACTTCGGTTCAAATCCTGAATTGACCGAGGACAACAAGCGTATCATTGAAACCAACAAGCGGCTTTACGATCAATTCGGCAAGATGCCCAACGGTTCACCACAACCATATTTCAAGATCGTCATGATCTTTGAGGGCGGTTCTGCAGAGTTCCGCTCTGCCATCCAGACGATACCGAGCATTGATTATGCTACCTGGGTGAGGACAGGGGGACTTGGTTCCTGGGGCACGATACTGAACAATGGATATGAAAAGTTTGCGGTGGAACGAAAGGCAAAACAGCACAAAGAATTCTACGCGCTTGCGGATCCGACGGGGCAGATCCGATGCTTTTACAACGCATTGGATGACGAGCAAATCACCCGGATGGTCCAGCAGATCGCCCGGCTGTTGCCGCAACAGTAAATGGGGCAAAGTGGCCGATTTTTCCACTTTACCAAAGTTTAAGGCTATTTCTCATTAATTTAAACTATACATGACACCTGATATCGCGCTCGAAAAACGCCTCAATCGCTGGGCATACGTCGTTTCGGCGGTGGTGCTGCTGCTGGTTGGTCTGATGCGACGTGTGAAGTTTGACCTGGGGGTTGATTTTAGTTTTCTGCCGCCCTTTCATGCTTCATTGAATGCATTGAGTGCGGTCATTTTGCTTGTAGCGTTCTGGCACATCAAAAATGGGAGAGTGGAACAACATCGTCGCTCGATTTATGCGGCAATGGTTTGTTCGGCTCTTTTCCTGCTCTCCTACGTGCTTTACCATTTTACTACTCCTGAAACCAAATACGGAGGAGAAGGGGTGATGCGCACGGTCTATTTTTTCCTGCTCATAACTCATGTGGTGCTGGCTGCAATCATTTTACCTTTTGTGTTGTTTACCTTTACGCGGGCTTATACCGGGCAAGTTGAACGTCACAGGAAAATGGCGCGCTGGGTGTTCCCGATCTGGCTTTATGTGGCCATTACCGGCCCCCTTTGTTACCTGATGTTGAAACCGTATTATTAATGTGGTCAATTAGATTAATGTGGTCAATTAGATAAATGTGGTCAATGTGGTCAATGTGGTTAATGTGATCACCCTTCGCCCAGGCTTCGCGGGAAAAAATGTCTAAATAAAATCAAACCTTTCGGATATGAAATATAGAATCCTGATCGTCGCTGTTTTACTCCTTGCCTTTTGCCTTTTGCCCCTGGAGCAATTTGCTCAATGCGCCATGTGTAAAGGCGCTGCCGAAGCCAACCTCCGGCAGGGTGGGGGAGATCCCGTTGGTCTGAACAACGGTATCCTCTATATGCTTTCAATACCTTATCTTCTGGTGGGTACCATTGGCTACTGGTGGTGGCGCAACCGTCGCCAGGAACGCGAACAGGTAGCCGATATGTCGGAAGAAGATTTTGCCCGCTACGAATAAAAAAAAGGCTTGCCAAACAAATTGGCAAGCCTTTTTTTTATGCAATTGAAGCTATTATTTGAAGGTATAGCGAATACTTAAGGCTCCGTAACCATACCCAAAGCCGCCATAGTATGCCTCACCAAGTACAAAGGTAGGTACCCAGTCAGCCGACATATTGAGGGGCAGTTCCGCGAATTTGTAGTCTAGACCTAAACAACCCATGATACCAAGGTTGAAGTTGTTATAGTCTCTGTCAAAATTGTAACCATCATCGTATGTCCAGAGCCATGCACCTGCTCCGCCACCGACATACCATTTCAGGCCATCGACGCCAGTAATTGGAGAGTGGTGCTGATACATTGCGCCAATGTTGATCAGTCGGACCCATCTGTAGCCCCGGAAACCAACAAAACCTTCAATTGCTCCTTTTTCACTGATGAAATGTTTGAGCGAAATAGAAGCTGGATAGCCCAGACGCAGGCCAATAGCAGATTTGTAATCGCTTTGCGATTGTGCCGCAAAAACACAGCAAAAGATTACGGCAAGCGTGAAAATCAGTTTTTTCATAATGAATGGAAATTGTTTTAAATGTGGTGAGTAATAAGATGTCGCAAATCTACCACGCAAAAACCTTATGTCAAACTTTTTAACCGTCAGTGGCTCCGGCGGAGCAGGCACTAAGGCGTGATTTGACAATTTTTTAAAAAATGTCCAATTGGAAAAGCGAGTTTCCTCACCTTCGCCCTTGAATATCTCTTTAAATGGACAAAAAACTCGCAGTCTTTCCCGGATCCTTCGATCCCATCACGATCGGCCATGTTGATCTGGTAAAAAGGGCTTTACCCCTGTTCGATGAGATCATCGTAGCAGTAGGCATCAACAGCACCAAAAAATACCTGTTCCCCCATGAACAACGGATGGAATGGCTGCGCAAAGTGTTTGAAAAAGAACCGCGTGTATGGGTGGATAGTTTTGAAAACCTCACCGCCCACTATTGTCAGCGCATCGGCGCCCGCTTCCTACTGCGGGGCTTGCGCAATTCCTCTGATTTTGATTATGAAAAAACCATCTCGCAACTCAACCATATTGTAGGGGGTGGGATTGAAACCGTGTTCCTGATCGCGCAGCCGGAATACTCCCATATCAGCAGCACGATCGTGCGGGAGATCATTATCGGGGGCGCAGATGCGGGGCCGTTTATTCCGGAGGAGATCAGGGTTTCATTGGGGGAGGTGAAAATTTGATACCTTTTTAAAAGTTGTCAAATCTTCACCCCAAAAAACACCAAGAGCCGCCCACATTTCTGCAAGCGGCCCTAAGCATAAGCGTTTATGTGTTGTTTGGTAACGTAGCAATTTGACAACTTTTAAAAGTTGTCAAATCTAACTACGGAAGCAGGACTCTATCCACCGCGTGTACTACGCCGTTGGTTCCTTGTACATCTGTGATGATAATATTCGTTGTCCGGTTTCTCGCGTCTACGATTTTCGCGCCGCCAGTCAGATTAATGGTGAACTTACCCGTTCCAAAGGTGGTTACCTCCTGGCCATTGGTGAGTTGAGAAGCCAGCACATTGGCGCCGGATACTACGTGGTACTGAAGCACTGCGTTGAGCGTAGCGTCATCTACCTGGTCGAGGCTGCTGAGGCCCAGTTCAGTCAAAAGCGCTGCAAATGCTGCATTGGTGGGTGCAAATACGGTGAATGGACCAGTACCGGAAAGTAATCCTACATAATCCACGCCGAGACTCGGGCGGGTAAGTGCGGCCACGAGGATGGAGAAATTCGCGTTGTTGAGCGCGTGATTTACGACCGTTGGAAGCGCGATCACTTTGTCCACGATGTGTACCACGCCATTGGAAGTGAGCACATCGGCGGTGGTTACTTTAACCTCTTTGTTGATGCTTACCCCGCTGGCATTGTTTTGCGCAAGAATGCTGAGGTTGCTGGTACCGAAAGTAGCAAGTGTTTTTACATAACCTTCGGTCGGCACGCCTGCTGCGCGTACTTCTCCGCTTACTACGTGGTTGAGCAGAATTTGCTGGAGCACAGGCACCGGTACATCTTCCAGGGTGGCGAAACCATTGGCGGAAAGGAAGGTGCTAAATGCTGCATTGGTTGGAGCAAACACGGTAAATGGACCTGGAGCATTGAGCGCATCTACCAAACCGGCACGGCTCAAAGCTGCTACGAGCGAAGAAAGCTCACTGGTCGCCTGTGCAGTTTCTACAATGTTTTTGGCTGTTGTGGGGTCATCGTCATCTTTGCATGCGGTGAACAAAAGGCTGGCGCTGAGCGCGAGAAACATTCCGAAAAATAACTTCTTCATAGTTTTGTGTGAAAATTGGTGAGTTGTAATGGTTAGTTTGAAAAAGAAAGTAGAACCCCCAGCCTCCGATATTGTTTAATGATTCTGATAAAAACACTAAAAAGGTTAAACAAAAAATCAAAATGACTAATTCTGGCATTTATATTGATTTTAAATCCGAATGTGAATTCTGTGTCATAAGGATCTAAAAATCCCGTGTTTAGCCAGGTGCCCTGTTTACCTTTGCAAACTTTTTTATCCCCCCCGTAGTTTCAATTCAGGCGGGTTTACCCGCTGTAGTTTCAACGAAGGCGGGTTGTTCCTCCACCACCCATCAACGCGCGAAGCCACTCAAATCACCAAATCACCACCTAAACAAATAACCATCATTCATGACTGACGCCATATTCAACGTCCCGCACCCTGTCAACGAACCCATCTGGAACTATGCTCCCGGTTCTCCCGAAAAAATCGCCCTGAAAAAAGCCCTCGCCGAAGCAAAAGCCGGGCAAAAAGACGTGCCGATGTACATCGGGGGAAAACATGTTTTCTCCGATGAAAAAAAGGCCATGCACCCGCCACACGAGCGCAACCATATTTTGGGGCAATATTCCAAAGGAAATGCAGGACACGTAAAAGCGGCTATAGACGCAGCCCTTGCGGCCAAACCAGCCTGGGAAGCCATGCCATGGCAGGAGCGTGCAGCCATTTTCCTCCGCGCTGCCGATTTGCTCACCGGACCTTACCGCGCCAAAATGAGCGCGGCTACCATGCTTTGCCAAAGCAAAAACGCCTATCAGGCGGAGATCGACGCCATCTGTGAACTGGCTGATTTTTGGCGGTACAATGTGTATTTCATGCAGGAGATCTACAAACAGCAGCCGCTCAGCACCCGAAATGTTTGGAACCGTACAGACTGGCGACCACTCGAAGGATTTGTGTTTGCCCTCACGCCGTTCAACTTTACGGCCATCGCAGGCAATTTGCCCACGGCTCCGGCCATGCTCGGGAACGTAGCGGTATGGAAACCTGCCGAGTCGCAGATCTACTCTGCCTCGGTCATCATGGAAATTCTGGAAGAAGCCGGATTGCCGGCCGGGGTTATCAATCTTGTGTATGTTAGCGGACCAGTCATGGGTGAAGTGGTATTGAAGCACCCGAGTTTTGCAGGCATTCACTTTACGGGCAGCACCGGTGTTTTTCAACAAATATGGAAAACGATCGGCGAGAACATTGCCAACTACCATTCTTACCCACGCATCGTGGGTGAAACGGGCGGCAAAGACTTTGTAATGGTGCATAATTCTGCCGACCCGAAAGCGGTCGCGGTGGCATTGGGCAGGGGCGCATTTGAGTATCAGGGTCAAAAATGCTCCGCTGCATCGCGGGCATACGTTCCCAAAAGCCTTTGGCCTGATGTGCGCGACTATCTGCTGGCCGATTTGAAAAGCATGCAAATGGGCAGCACAGAGGATTTCCGCAACTTTGTCAATGCAGTGATCGATGAAAAGGCATTTGACAAGATCTCCAATTACATCGTGGAAGCGAAGAAGTCGGACAAAGTGAACGTGATCGCGGGCGGCAATTTTGACAAAACCAAGGGCTATTTCATCGAGCCGACGGTGCTGGAGGTTTCTGACCCGATGTACATTACCATGTGCGAGGAAATTTTTGGGCCGGTGCTGACAATCTATGTGTACGAGGACAAGGATTTTTCCAAAACCCTCGACCTCCTGAACGCAACGTCACCATACGCGCTCACAGGGGCCATTTTTGCCAACGACCGGGCCGCACTTGCACTCGCCAACGACAAACTCCGCCACGCTGCAGGCAACTATTACATCAATGACAAACCCACGGGAGCAGTAGTTGGCCAACAACCGTTTGGGGGAGGCCGCGCTTCGGGCACCAACGACAAGGCGGGTTCTATGATCAACCTTTATCGCTGGCTTTCACCGCGAACTTTGAAGGAAAACATGGTGCCGCCAACGGATTACCGGTATCCGTTTTTGGGAGAAGAGTGAGGGGGGAGTAAGCAGAGGCCGTTTTACCTGCCAAAGATTTAGCGAAAGAGGGCGGTAGTGGAGGTTGCGACCCGCAATAAAAAGCGGTCAGACGATATCAAATCGTCTGACCGCTTTTTGTTTCGGCCTGTATTGAACTGACAAAAATTCTTCCAATATCTGCCAATTCCTTATTACAAACAGCGGCCAATTAGCCATATTTTATGACATAATTTTTACAATTAGCGCCAAAATGGCAGCCTTTTCTATTGTTTTGCCGTGCAATACTTTTTGTATCTAAATTGGCATTTTTTTTGACGCTTTTGTTTTAAAAGCAAGGCAATGGACTCTACGGTATTTAAAATATTGACAATTGATGGAGGTGGCGTAAAGGGTCTATACTCTGCGACAATACTCAACAAGTTTGAAGATTACTTTGGTAAGCGTTGTACAGACTGTTTTGACCTGATTTGTGGTACTTCGACAGGTGGATTAATTGCCATGGCACTTTCACTCAAAATACCTGCCAGTCATGTAGTCGGTATTTATGAAAATAGAAGTGCTGAGATATTTCCTGCAAAATCAAAGTTGCGAAGACTATTTCGCCAAATTATATGGAGAGGCATCCACACAGATAAAGGTCTAATACGAGTGCTAGATGACCTTTTTGGAGATCGGACCTTGTCCGAAAGTAACAATCTTTTGTGTATTCCTTCCTTCTCATTTACTGAATATAGACCAGTTGTTTTTCGCCGTGATCATTCAGATCTCTTTCGGCATAATCAGTTAAAGTACAAGGATGTTGCGTTGGCCACAAGTGCTGCTCCAACCTATCTGCCCATGGCAGAGCTTTCAGAATATGACCATAAGCAAATGATTGATGGCGGTGTCTGGGCAAACAATCCCGCCCTGGTAGGCTTGGCGGAGGCATTGCGTTATTTCGTAGGTGAAGGGAAACCGTACGATCAAATACAACTGCTATCCATTCCAAGCTTGAATGCGCGGAAAGGAAATCCATTAGGGATGCGACGAGAAAGATCGTTTTTAGATTGGAAGGGAGATATTATTAGACTTGTTGCGGTGAGAATAATGAAAATGAGTAGATTTCGGGCAAAAAGCAAATATGGAGGATTTTGTATATCCCAAGAACGAGCGAGAATGGAGGGCTACGACGGGCATGGACAAGCGGCGCTTCCTGATCTTGTTGTCACTTTTTGAGGAGGCATATGTTGCTGTACATGGCCGCCGCATAGAATACAGGGTAGCGGACAGTCCGGAGACACTGCGGTTCATTTCTTGTAAGTCGTTGTTGTTCTTCACTTTATTCAGTTTGAAATCAGGATTGACCTTTGACATTTTGGGTTTTGTGTTCAAGTTGGACGTTTCCAATGCAAAGCGCAATCAGGAGTTAGGTTTGGAGGTTTTGAAGCGAGCCTTGGGCGATGTGGGTCTTTTGCCTAAAAGAGAATTTGATTCACCTGAAGAGTTTGGGGCATATTTCAGCGGTCACAAATCGATCATTCTGGACGGTACTGAACAGCGAATACAACGCCCAGGTGACAATGAGGATCAGAAGGCGTTCTACAGCGGTAAAAAAAATCGCACACCGCCAAATCACTGATTATCAGTACCTCAGACCGCCGAATCCGCTTCTTGAGTGAGGTTTATGTTGGGAAAGTCCATGATTTCAGCATTCTGAAAATCGAATTTCCGCCGGAAAATGACTGGTTCAGAGATTTGGAAGTCATGATGGATTTAGGTTATCAGGGTTTTAGCAAGGAGTACAAGTGCAAAAAACTGCTCATTCCGCACAAAAAACCGAAAAAATCAGAGTTGACAGACGATCAAAAGGCCGAAAACAAGGATATTTCGAGTGAGCGCATCAAAATAGAACATAGTATCGGGGGGATGAAAAGATATCGAATCTTATCAGAACGCTTCCGGATACACAATTTCGGCCTCTACGACGACATTCTGAACGTCTGTGCTGGTCTCTGGAATTTCTATTTAGAGCATAACTGATTGATTTACACCACCGCAACAAGTCTACTATAATATTTATTGAAACTTGACCCCGGAACAGCGTTCCGGGATACTTACCCTGAGGGCCGAATTGCTCAGCGCAGCTTCTCGTTCGCGGCGTGCCGGGCTGCGTCGCGTTGGGTTTTCTTGTCGAGATTTTTTTGAAGCGCTTCGGTGAGGTCAATGCCTGTCTGATTGGCCAGGCAGAGCATGAGGAACAGCACGTCGGCCATTTCATCGGCGAGTTGGGCCGGAGCCTCGGCAACCTCTTCCGGTTTTTTGAACGACTGTTCGCCGTAAATTCTGGCCATGAGTCTGGCCACTTCACCCACTTCTTCCATGAGCAGGGCGGTGTTGGTGAGCTCGGAATAATAGCGAACACCAATGGTTTTAATCCATTGATCTACGGTGCGTTGTGCTTCTTGAATTGTCATGATACTCAGGCCGCAGGGGTTTGCCCACTGCCACTGCCACTGCCACTGCCACGGCCCCCTCCACCTCCATGTCGTTGTCCGCCACGGGAAGGATGTTTTTGTCCGCCTTCTTTGCGATGGCCATCGCCCCCACTTCTGCGGGGTGGCTGCGACCGGCCGCCGCTGCCTTGCCGTTGTGCATGGCGTTGTTCGGGTTCTTCTGCCAGACCGGGTGGAAGAGGGAGTTTGGGCACTTCCTTTCCAATAAGTTTTTCAATGCGCTTGAGGCGTGGGAGGTCCATGTGGTTGATGAGCGTGAGTGCTGTGCCTTTACGTTCAGCGCGTGCTGTGCGACCGATGCGGTGCACAGAAACTTCGGCATCGCGAGGGGCTTCAAAATTTACCACCAGATCAATTCCGTCTATGTCGATACCCCGGCTCAAAACGTCGGTGGCCACCAGGATGTCAATTTTTTGATTGCGGTAGTCGAGCATCACCTGTTCCCGCTCTTTTTGCTCGAGGTCGCTGCTGATGCGCTCTACGGAGAGATTGCGGCTTTTGAGTTTTTTGTATAATTCGTTGACCGCCAGCTTGCTGGAGCAAAAAATCAGGGTTCGCCCTGTGCGATCCTTCAAAAGTTCTACGATGAGCGGGATCTTCTGCCGATCCCCAACGAGATAAACGCCTTGCGTCACACCTTCCGCGGGCTTTGAAAGCGCAACGCTGATGGTGACCGGGTTTTTAAGCATCGTTTTTGCCAGTTTCATGATCCCGTGGGGCATGGTGGCAGAAAAGAGCAGGCTTTGGCGTTTGGGGTTGAGGGTTTCAATGATTTTTGTGAGATCAGGTATAAAACCCATATCAAGCATACGGTCGGCCTCGTCCAGCACAAGAAAACGCAGGCGAGAGAAGTCTACATAGCCGAGACTCATGTGCGAAAGCAGTCGGCCTGGTGTTGCGATAATGATGTCTGCGCCTTTTTGGAGCGCATCGCGGCCCTGGGCAAAATCCTTGCCGCCACCGCCGCCATAGACTGCCACGGAAGAGATGCCCGCGAAGTACGAATAGGCCTCAATGGCCTGATCGATCTGCATGGCCAATTCCCGGGTAGGCACGATGATCAGGGCTTGTGTATAGTGGGCCTCGCCCGATTCCATAATCATGTGCATGATGGGCAACACAAATGCGGCTGTTTTGCCGGTGCCTGTTTGGGCCGTGCCGATTACATCTTTCCCTTCCAGAATGAGTGGAATGGCTTTTTCCTGGATGGGTGTTGCAGATTTGAAATTGAGGGCCTCAATGCCGTCGAGTACGTCGGGGTGGAGGCCAAATTCGGAGAAATCCAATTATTGAGTGGTAAAAAGTGATATTTGGACGTTGGACTATTGGACTTTAGACGAGATTTGTGGGGTTTTGAAGTATTGTTCAACGTCCAGGAACTAATTGTCTAAAGTTCAAGATAGTGCAAAGGTCGTGAAAATTAGGCAAGTGAATCAAATTGAATGTCAAACCTAATTACCGCAAATCCCACTTTTTAGTCTTAAAAAACCGCACAATCAGGTAAACCAGCAATCCTGCCGGACCGGTTAGCATGGTAAGTAACAAACTAGGCACCACAAAGATGTGTCCAATCTTCAATTGCCGCGCATCATGGGTTTGCCAGGTGCCCACCAACAGACAAAATGAAAGATAATTCAACCAACCGGTAAGCAACATTTCTTTGCTGCGAAACAGGTTTTTGAAGCCTTCCAGCGAAAGCAGATCTCCGCCCTCTTCAGGACTGGTCAGGAATTGAAAGGTAAAAACTGCCGCTGCAATCAACAATACCGTGGCTGCGCCAAATGCAATCGGCTCTGTGTACCGCCAGTTCGGCGCCGCAATGAGCAACAACCACGGAACGAAAATCACGATGCTGGCGTACCAGTAGAAGGAGTCGGGTGTCATTGAAATTATTGGATTGGTTTGATTGTTCGATTGATTCGATTGGTGCGATTGTTACGATTGATTCGATTGATTCGATTAGCCATTCAATCTACGAGAAATAGCCAAACTACACGCACCAATCGAATCAATCTTTCCAATCGAATCAATCAAATCAATCAAATTACCGCACAATCTTAAGGCTGAGATCGATGGGTTGTGCGGAGTGCGTGAGTGCTCCTGCTGAAACATAATTGACCCCCGATTGGGCATATTTGCGGACGTTGAACAGCGTAATGCCGCCCGATGCTTCAGTCTCAAAACGGCCCGCTACTATGGCTACGGCTTCGTGGAGAATTGGAATTTCAAAGTTGTCGAACATAACGCGCGTAATGCCGCCAGTACTCATAACTTCTTCTAATTCAACCAGATTGCGCACTTCCACAGTAATATTGAGCTTCAAACCTTTTTCTTTTTGATAAGTATGGGCACGTTCAATGGCGCGGCCGATGCCACCTGCTGCATCCACATGGTTGTCTTTGATCATCATCCAATCATAGAGGCCCCAACGGTAATTTTCACAACCGCCGATATTGACCGCCCATTTCTCCAGAAAGCGGATGAGCGGAGTGGTTTTGCGGGTATCCAAAACTTTGACTGGAAGGTCGCCAACTTCAAATGCAAACCGGCTGCTCAAAGTGGCAATACCGCTCATACGTTGCATGGTGTTGAGTACCAGGCGTTCGGCTTGCAGCAGAGCCCGGGTATTTGATTCTACTTCGAAGGCGATTTGGCCATACAGAACATCCGTTCCATCGGGTTTTTGGATCACCATCGAAGCCGTAGGGTCTATGTGTTGGAAAATATATTGGGCAAGTTCCACGCCTGCAAGCACGCCGTAGTCTTTGATTTTCAGCACGACATGGCTGCGACTGTCGGCCGGAATGGTAGCCAAAGAAGTATGATCGCCCTCGCGAACATCTTCGTGTAAGCCAGCAGTGATGAACTCGTGGATGAGTTGATCGGTAATTTGTGTTGGACGCATATTTGAACTATGAACGATGAACTATAAACTATGAACTATGAACTATGAACGATAAACTATGAACTATAAACTATGGGAGGTACGCTCAGTGTTCATAGTTTATCGTTCATAGTTCATAGTTCTTTCCATTTAATATTACAGCCGCCGGATGGGCGCTGAACGGGATTGGCAGGTTTGCCATCCAGAACTGCATCAAGTGCAGATCGTAGGTCTTCGCCGGTGGATGCTATCGGGTTTCGCTTTGGTCGGCTTGGGTCGAGTTGGCCACGGTAAGCGAGTTTAAAATTCTGGTCAAAAACATAAAATTCAGGGGTACATGCCGCATCGTATGCACGGGCAACTTCCTGTGTTTCGTCGTAAAGGTAGGCAAAATCGTAGCCAACTGACTCGGCATGGGCAGGCATCTTGTCGGGGCCGTCTTCCGGGTGGGCTTCTGCGTCGTTGCTGTTGATGCCGACGAACGCAACGCCCTTTGCCTTATATTCCGCCACAATTCTTACAATTTCAGGATTTATATAAAGAACGTAAGGGCAATGGTTGCACAAAAACATGACCACCGTGGCCTTGGCACCAGCGGCTATTTCTAGCAGGTTCACGGTTTTTCCCGTCGCTGGATCAGGCAACGTAAAGTCCGGCGCCTGGGTGCCGAGCGGGATCATGTTTGATTCAGTGTATGCCATTGATTCGATTTTTCGATTGATTCGATTTTTCGATTGGGAGGATTGATTCGATTGGGCGGTCGGCTTGGTTAATCATTTGCTGACGCATCAGGACCAATTGATTAACCAAGCCGACCGCCCAATCGAATCAATCCTCC
>JAUSMG010000378.1 GCA_030645295.1 Saprospiraceae bacterium
GCTTCTTTGTTTGAAACCATGCTGTTGGGTGAATACAATACTTGGTGATCCCGACTATCTCCTGTTCAAGACCCAAATCCGCCAAAAACTCTGTTTGAGAGGGCACCAGCGAGATGATTCGGCGCGGGGGCCAATGGGGTAGTTTTATGCTGCGGTTCAATTGATCGGAGATGGTCATGAACGATGAACGATGTACGATGAACGATGAACGACCCATTGACGAATGGCTTCTTTGGCAGCGGTCAAAACGGCTTCGCCCTGACCCAATTCAACAAAATTGAAATCATTGTCGAAGCCAGGATCGGGGTTTCATTTTGGGTGCTGCCCACTGATCCATAGCTATAGGGCAAAGGTCGTTCCAGTTCAATAAAGGAAAGGGTTTCGGAATCTGTTGGCTTGAGTGTTTCATATAAACTATTGAGTTTCCATACTTAGAAAGGCTGGAATCACATTCTCAACCATCTACATCCTAAACGCTCAACCTTAAACGCTCAACCCTTTTTAAACACCGCAATGGCATTTTTGCTGAATTCAGAAAGGGCCAATCGGCCACTGATGGCCGCGCGTTCGGTCAGCAGGGTATCCCAGTTTTCGGTGCCTTCCCAGAACACTTTTTTCAACTCCAGTAAGGCTTCGGGACTGGATTTACACAGGGAATTGTTGAAGTGCACCAGGTAAGCATCAAGTTGCTCCACGGTTTCAAAGGATTCCTGAAAAAGGCCTTTGTTTTTGGCCCATTCCGCTGTACGCCATTCATCCGGGGTAAGGGACAATTGTGCAAATGTCGCAGGACCCACTTTCCGCTCCACCGCCGGACCAATGACAAATGGACCAAAACCAACCGCCAATTCACTCAGCCGAACGGAAGCCCACCGGGACGCAAAACAAATATCTGTAGCCGCCGCAAGACCTACCCCTCCGCCCACAGCTTTTCCATGTACACGTCCGACAATAATTTTAGGGCAACGCCGCATGGCATTGATGACATTTCCAAAGCCCGAAAAGAAGGCTTTACTCGTTTCAAAGTCCTGAATACTACCCAGTTCGTCGAAGCTCGCGCCCGCGCAAAACGTTTTGTGTTCCACACTACGCAGCACCACAATTTTGGATTCCGGGTTTTCTCCGGCCGCTGTAAAAGCCGCCGCGAGTTCAGAGAGTAGTCGGCTCGGAAGTGAGTTGTGGTTGGGATGGTAAAAAAGAATGTGCGCCACGCCATCGGTGGTGAGGTCGGTGCGAACGTAGCCTTGTTGGGTGATATCCATTTTTCGATTGATTCGATTGAAAGATTGGAGCGATTGATTCGATTGATTCGATTGTGCGATTGATTCGATTGTGCGATTGGAGCGATTGATTCGACTGAGGTTGAACTTCCCGAAAGTTTGAAACTTTCGGGAAGTTTATACAATCGTCACGCAAAAATATCACGAAGTGCGGTATTGATCTCCGGCCATTGAAATTCAAAGCCTGCCTGAGTCAGTTTTTCTGAAGAGATCCGGTTGCTGTTCAAGATCACGGCTGACATTTCCCCCAAAATAAGCCGCAATATAAAGGCTGGCGCTGGCAGAAAAACAGCAAGTTGATGCATGGCTTTTGCAGTGGCTTTTACCAAATCCTTCCCGCGTGCCGGAGTAGGCGAGACAAGGTTAAACACACCCTCAACCGATTGATTATCAATAGCCCAAAGGAATGCGCGACACACATCATCCCGGTGAACCCAGGACCACCAGGCTTGTCCGTTTCCAAAATAGGCGCCCAATCCAAAGCGCAGCGGTTTTACGATCTCGGCCAATGCGCCGCCCTCTTTTGCCATGACCACCCCGATGCGGAATTTCACGGTGCGGATACCCAGCGTAGTCATCTGATCAGCGGCAGATTCCCATTTTTGGCAACATTCCATCATGAAACTTTGATCTACTGGCGCCGTATCTTCCAGCATCCAGAGTTCCCTTGAATTGCCGTAATATCCTATTGCAGAGGCAGATAAATATGCCTTTGGTCGTCTGGGCATTCGTTCCATTTCCCGGAAAAGCACAGCTGCGCTTTGTTCCCGGCTTTCTACCAGTTCCTTTTTTCTTGCCGGGGTCCATCGTTTGTCTGCGATGCTTGCACCTGCAAGGTTGACGACAACATCAAGGTCCTGCAAGGCTGCATTTTCTATTTCATTCGCTGCAGGATTCCAAAAAAATTCCCCACTGCCTTTTGGAGAACGGGTTAGCAGACGAACGGTGTGGCCTTGATTGCTCAGCATTTCGGCAAGTCTGGAGCCGATCAAGCCTGTGCCCCCTGCTATGAGTATGGTTTTCTTTTGCATGGCATCCAAACAACACTTCGCAAAATGGGTTCACACGATTTTTTGGCGCATTGACTTCAGCAATTTTAGCGAAGAATCGCCTTCCAAACCAAGCCAGTTTCCTACCCTTTGGAATATTTCTTCTGGACCAATTCCAGTGTCCCGCATAGTTTTCAAAGCGGTTGAACCGGCAGATTTTGAAAGTTTTCCGCCATGCACATCCAACAGTAAAGGGTGATGCAAAAATTTGATTTTCAGGAAATTATCTTCGGAAAGTACCTGAGCCAAAAAGCGCTGCGCTGCCGTCGAATCTTTCAAATCAGCCCCTCGGATAATGTGTGTAATACCAAAATAAATATCATCAGCGAAACTCGCCACCTGATAAGCCGGAATCCCATCGCGGCGACGCACCATGAAATCAGGCAATGGGAAATCAGGCGGGGTTTTGATACGCCAGGCTACCTCAGGATCCTCCAGGCTTAGGCCTTGTTCCCGAAATTCGAGCGGGTATTCATGGCCAAAAGGTTCCAGGTCACGCCGGGATTTCCGGCAGGCAAAAAGCAGGCCTTTTGCGCGCAGCCTTTCCAGTATTTGGGAATAGCGGAGGAGATTGGCGGATTGGTAGATTGGTGGAGCGGGATCCCAGTTTAATTTGAGCCAATCGAGGGTATCGAAGATATCCTGGATGTACTCGGGTCTATTGCGATCCGTATCCAGGTCGTCGATTCGGAGATACACTTTAGCGCAGCGTTCATCGGCGGATCTGCCACAATTTTTTGCAGCCAACCAAACCAAAATAAAATTGAGCGCATTGCCAATATGGAGAAAACCGGAGGGTGTGGGCGCGAGCCTCAACCGGCTTTCTGCATGGACGGAACGGGCAAATTCAAAAAATTGCTGCGAGAAAGAATTCATCGGCCAATGCGGGAAAGAGTATCAAGTTAAAAGTAACAAGTGGAAAGTAGCATAAGGAGAACATTCTCTTGAAACTTTTAACTTGTTACTTTCCACTTGTCACTTGTAACTTGTCACTCATTACCCAATAATATGCTTCACCCGTGGGCGGTGTGGCGTTATATCCCCGAGTTTGGCCTTTTTCATCTCTTCATACGCAGTGAAGTCGCCTTCAAAGAATACCACCTCGGCATCGTCCTCAAAAGAAAGGATGTGGGTAGCCAAACGGTCGAGGAACCAACGATCGTGGCTGATGACCAGTACGCAACCGGCAAAGTTTTCGAGCGCTTCTTCCAGTGCGCGGAGCGTGTTTACGTCGATGTCGTTGGTCGGCTCGTCCAGAAGGAGAACGTTGCCGCCCTCTTTTAATGTCATAGCCAGGTGAACGCGATTGCGCTCTCCACCGGAACAAACAGCAAGTTTTTTCTGCTGATCAGCACCTGCAAAGTTGAAGCGTGAAAGGTAGGCACGGGCATTCACCGTCGCATTCCCCACCGTAATAATGTCATTGCCTTCACTTACGATCTCGTAGATCGTTTTTTCGGGCAACAGGTTTTCATGGCTCTGATCCACATAACTCATTTGCACCGTGTCACCGATAAGAACGGTTCCTGTATCTGGCTTTTCCCGACCGGTCAGAATCTTAAACAAGGTAGATTTTCCAACACCGTTTGGCCCGATGATACCCACGATTCCATTGGCTGGAATTTTGAAGGAAAGATTTTCAAAGAGTACCCGGTCACCAAAAGACTTGCTAATTCCCTGAACCTCAATAACATTGTCGCCCAATCGAGGTCCGTTCGGGATCCAGAGTTCGAGTTTTGCTTCTTTTTCTTTGCCCTCTTCCCCGGCCATTTTTTCATAGGCGCTCAAACGGGCTTTGCCCTTAGCCTGACGACCTTTAGCGCCCATCCGCACCCACTCCAATTCATGTTCAAGTTGTTTGCGGCGTTTGTCTTCAGACCTTTCTTCCTGAGCCATTCGCTTGGTCTTTTGTTCCAGCCAGGTCGTGTAATTGCCCTGCCAGGGGATGCCTTCGCCCCGGTCAAGTTCAAGGATCCAACCGGCCACATTGTCCAGGAAATAACGGTCGTGCGTCACCGCGATGACGGTGCCGGGGAAATTTTGAAGGTATTGCTCCAGCCACTGTACGGACTCTGCATCCAGGTGGTTGGTCGGTTCGTCGAGCAGGAGAATATCGGGCTGACTGAGCAGGAGTCGGGCCAGCGCAACGCGACGACGCTCGCCACCCGAGCAGATCTTAATGGGGCGATCGTCTTCCGGGCAACGCAGAGCGTCCATGAAAACACCCAGGCGGTAATCTAGTTCCCAGCCGCCCATATGTTCGATTTGTTCCAGCACTTCACCCTGACGTTCAATGAGTTTCATCATTTCATCGTCGTCGGTCACAACGCCGAGTTTCTCGCCGATGTCTTCGTTTTCTTTAAGCAGGTCAACGATGGGCTGAACGCCTTCCTCCACGATCTGACGCACGGTTTTGGTGTCGTCGAGCTCTGGTTCCTGCTGCAAAAACCCAATTTTGAACTGCTTTTCAAATTCGATCTTGCCTTCGTAATTCTGGTCCAGACCGGCAATGATTTTAAGCAGCGTGGATTTACCGGAGCCGTTGAGACCCAGAACGCCGATCTTTGCACCGTAGAAAAATGACAGCCAGATGTTTTTGAGCACCTGTTTTTGCGGAGGGAAGGTTTTGCTGACCCCCGACATGGAGAAGATTATCTTTTCAGACATTTATGGAATGAGTGATTGAGTGATTGAGGTGATTGAGTGATTGAGGTGATGAGTGATGAAGTGATTTTCGCTCGGATAAAATCACTCTATCACTTCATCTCTTCATCACCTCATAAAGAGGCCGCAAAGGTCGCTCGAAGAAGGGAGAATTTTAAGGAACGCCGCAAGTTTCCTAAGGGCTGATGGATTTTGAAACTTGCAACTTGCAACTTGCAACTTGCAACTTGAAACTTGAAACTTGAAACTTGAAACTTAAAACCATTTAACCACCCCTTCCAACAGCCATTGCCGCAATTTCCCACCATAAGGCGGTAGAAAAAAATCGGTATTGGGTTTCCAGCGGGCCTGGTACAGCACGCCGCGCTGGTTGGTGAATTCTAAAAAGCCAAACTCGCCGTGGCACTTACCAATCCCGCTGTTGTTGCTACCACCAAATGGCAATTCTGAATTGTAAAAATGGGGCCCGCAATCATTGACCGTTACACCGCCACAACGGGTTTCGGCTATAATATTATGGGTACGGCGATCGTCTTTGCAAAAGATATACATGGATAGCGGCTTTGGCTGAGCATTGATGTAGCTGATGGCCTGCTC
>JAUSMG010000140.1 GCA_030645295.1 Saprospiraceae bacterium
CGAGGAGGGCGTTTAGTGGGGCTAAAAAACCGACGAGCAACGAAGAGAGAGGCAAAATAAGGCCGCCAAAACTGTTACTTTATTTCGACCGCGTTCCTAATGTCTTTGGCGCATCTGAAACCCTGATTGGCCACGGTATAATCGGCTTTGAGGCTGGCCCGCATGGCATATCGCATGAATGCCGCGTAGTTTCTCAAGCTATTGGCATTGACCGCGCCGGCCTGTGTTTCGCTGGCTTGGGCGGCAAATTCCCATTCCGCCACAGTCGGCAGCCGTTTACCCTGGCATTCGCAATATTTTTTGGCAGCAAACCAACTCACATTCACCACTGCTACATCCCGGAAAGCCTCCCCGATGGAAAAGGCTGAACTCCAGTGTTTCAAATAACCTACATCGGCAAAAAGGGCTTTTACCTTGCCTTTCTGCCACCCCGGATAATTTCTTGCAAAATCGAGGAATTGGCCGTTGGTCACAGGATACACATCAAGTTGGAAGGTTTTAACGGGGAATACAATAGAATCGGTTCCGTAGAGCGGCTTCCAAGTACCGCCCGGGATGGCCCTCATTTGCCTGGCTTGGGAAAAAAGGTCACTGTGTAGGAGTATAAGCAATGCAAGCAAAGTAGCCGTCCGATGGCACGAGACCATCGGACGACCTTTCGGTAGGAAGATTATGAAAAAAGACATTTATTTTCTCAAAGTAGCCACTTGTGCGGGCGTGAATTCGCCGCCTTTGTTGCCAAAATTGTTCAGAACGTAAGTTACGACGTTGGCCACTTGTTCATCCGACAAATTTTGCTGGGGCATCACACCATCATAATCTTTGCCGTTCACGGTGATTTTTCCCGACAAGCCCTTTGTGATGGCAGTCACGGCCCGCTTTGGATCGGCATTCAGGTAATCTGATGCTAGCAGCGGCGGGAAGGCTGAGGGGATGCCCTTGCCGTCCGCCTGGTGGCACGCCTGACAAGTGGCACTGAATATCATTACTCCAGCGGTGATGCGTTCAGCCTTGTTTCGTGCCGGGCGCGCCATTGGTTTCCCATCGTTGGGCATAGTTTGGGTAGCACCGCCTTCAGGCTGTAAAAAGCCGCACCCGATCTCCCGTTCTGGCTTTCAAGGCTTTATCGCCTGTAAGGGCCCCGACCGAGCCATTGAAAACAACATAGTCGGGATCTTCTTTCAATGCTTTTTCCATGCTGAAGGGCTGCAAACCAGGATCACCGTTGGCACCTTTGGTGTAAAAATCTCCTTGCATGACGTAAAACTCCTTGTCAACCTCCGGCATTCCCGCTTTTGGCTGAACCAAAATCAATCCGTACATTCCATTGGCAATGTGCATGCCCACCGGATCTGTGGCGCAGTGATAGACATAGAGACCAGGATTCATGGCGGTGAATGAGAACACCGATTCGTGTCCTGGCGCGGTGAAGGAAGCCGCAGCACCGCCGCCCGGTCCAGTCACAGCATGCAAGTCAATGTTGTGCGGGAGTTTGTTGGCGGGGTGATTTTTTAGGTGAAATTCCACGAAATCGCCTTCGCGCACCCGGAGGAACTTGCCAGGGACACTTCCGCCAAATGTCCAGAACATATACGATACCCCGTCGTCCATGCGCATTTCCTTTTCGATCACTTCCAGATTGATAATAACTTTGGTGGCGTGGTTGCGGGTGATAGGCTTAGGTACCATGGGCGGCAGGAAGTGAAGGCAAGTGTGATAGAAAGGGCGAGCGTTGCGACGAAAACAAAGCCAGCAACAAGATTAAGTGGTTTCATATAATACAATTTAGTGAATTGACCAAAAATTTTGTCTTATCTCTTTGCCCAAGTGCCTATTTTTCTGATTTGAACAAACTCGGATTCACGATCAGCATAAAATAACCCCAAGTGCCGATTTCGCTGGCAAGTCCACCGGGCACCTTGTCCAAGGTTTCCAAAGCGTCTTGGCCGAGCATGACAGAAAAGCCAAATTGTGCTTTCGTGTATTTATTGACTTGGTGCGTTGCGGTCAAATCGAGTTCTGTGCCAAGTGGAAGGTCGGTCAAGCCGTTTTTCTCCGACTTAACCTTGTTGGCGAGCAGAAAATAATGGACATCCAAGGCCAGGTCAGTGCGCGTCGAGGGGTTGTACATAAATTTTACAAATGCATCTTGTAGGCCGCCGCCTTTGGTATCCTTGGGCAGGTTGAGGAAATAATCCATATACCCGTAGAATTTGTGGTTGGTGCCATAAAGCGTGTTGAATTGGTGCGTCTCTTCTGCGGGGGTACTCACCAGGTTGTTGCCGGAAACATATTCGTAGCCAATAGATGCACTGTACTTTTCTGTAATAGCGTACTCCAAGGAAGCGGCAGCAAAGAATGCTGCGATTTTTTTGTCGAAGGCATCTTTTCCGAATTGACCAAAAAGCGCGGTTTTTGCTTTTAATTTCCCCGAACGGAACTGAAGCGATGGGCCTACTGTGCCTTGGAAACGCAACTTGCTGCTATTCAGGGAGCTGTCTGCGGCGAAACCATCAGAAACCGCATAAAAAGACAACTCGAATTTTTCCTGATTGAACTTCCGGTTGTACCAAAGCCAGCCAAGCGTAGTATAGTTGCCTATTGGGTCGCTGTGTCCGAACTGACTGGCGTCGGTCTGATTGAAGGCGGCGCCCAGATGAAGTGCGTCTTTTTTGATTTTCAATTTTAAGACCGCAGCGTCGTGGCTACGTCCTTGGCCCAGCCAGTCATCGTTGCCAAACAGCCGCTGATCGTCGTAAACCAACTCCTGTCTGCCTACTTTGAACGCAGCATTTTTACCAAACCCGACTTCTGCCCAGCCCTCGTACAAGCCAAAAGATGCAATGTCAGAAGATTGCGGCTCATCGCCCCAAACCCGGACATCTTGCAGACTAATCCCGACCTTTATTTTTTCGTTGCTGAAAGCGGCGTTGAGCCGGGTGCGCTGCGATATAAAGAATGCGGCATCGGCACCCGGAGGCGGCAGGGTTTGATAGCCCCGACGCATTTCCGGGCGAGCGATCAATTGGGCTGAAAGGTCAAATATTTGTTGGGCGTTTGCAGCAATAGTTGCCGCCAGGAAGAGTGCAAGTGTAAAAGTGGATTTCATCTTTAAATTTCATTTTTAAGACTATTTTGTATGGAATATGTAATCGGTTTTACACTTCATCGTTGTCAAAAATACTGAATCAGCCTTTTTGAGGGAGCAGTCACCGATGAGAAAGATGCCCTGATAATCAGGCTTTCAGATCAAAGGCCATTGGTGCAACTTGTGCGCTATTATATCCGAAATCAGGGCTTTAGCAGCAGGATATATTTGACCATCGCCTCTGCATCTTCCTTGGACATATCTGGGTGTGCGGCCATCGGAACTTCGCCCCAAACACCCGTACCGCCTTTCATGACTTTCTCAGCAAGCATTGACACTGCGTCTGCTTGGCCGGCGTATTTTTTTGCCACTTCTCTATATGGCGGGCCGATAAGGGCTTCTTCAATTTTGTGGCAGGTCAGGCAATCGCTTTTGCTGATAAGATCGAGCCCTTGCTGATAGTCGGGGTTGGTACTTATGTCTGCTTTCGGCTTTGCAGCCATTGCTGGTTTTTGGGGCGATTCACTGCCGCAGGCACTTAAGGCTGCTAGGGAGATGAGAATAAGGACTAGATTCTTCATAAATAAGGAGAGGTTGTAAGACTAATTCAATATGATTTTATTGAATTTGCTTGGTTAATTTAATTTAAGACAAAATTGTCTGCAAATAAGATGCCGATTTTCATGGCAGGGGTAATTGGAGACTCATTCAATATTGGTGGATCAAAAATATTTTCGGCATTTTTTATTCAGCGGCGCTTATTGCGGTTTGGTTTTTTCCTTTATTTTACTTGATTTTCTCAAATCTTGCCTGGAAGAAACGCAGATACTTTGGCTCATATACCATGGTTAGCCCTTTGATCTTCTTTCGATTGCAGTAAACATTGAAAACCGATTCAGCGATAACGTCCATGTGTGCCTGAGTGTATACCCGGCGTGGAATGGTTAACCGTACGAGCTCTAATTTTGGGTAATAGTTTTTGCCCGTTTTGGCATTCCTTCCTGCGGATACAACGCCTCGTTCCATCGTTCTGATACCAGCGTCAATATACAACTCGGCTGCGAGAGCCTGTGCTGGAAACAAGTCCTGGTTTAAGTGTGGTAAAAAGCGTTTGGCATCAATAAAAATGCCATGCCCGCCAATAGGTTCAGTGATTGGGATACCCAAATGTCTCATTTGTTCGCCCAGGTAGATCACCTGACCGATTCTGGCTTTTATGTGTTCGTCGGATATAGATTCTTTGATGCCAATGGCCATCGCTTCCATATCGCGCCCCGCCAAGCCGCCGTATGTGTGCAATCCTTCATAGACTACGACCAGATTACTGGCTTCTTCATAATCATCTGCATCATTTAAAGCCAGAAAACCACCAATATTGACCAGGGCATCTTTTTTGGCGCTCATGGTGGCGCCATCGGTATAACTGCATATTTCCTTTACAATGCTCCGAATGGATCGTTGTGTATAACCGGGTTCGCGTACCTTAATGAAATAAGCATTCTCGGCAATTCGGGTCATGTCGAGGATGATCTTTATGCCAAGTTTCTGGGTGTAGGCCCGCAAGGTTTTCAGGTTGCCCATAGAAATGGGTTGCCCGCCGGCCATGTTTACGGTAACCGCTATGCAGATATATGGGATTTTATCTGCCCCATATTCCTTGACCAAGCCCTCCAGTTTATTTACGTCAACATCCCCCTTAAAAGGATGGAGATTGGCGGCATCGTGTGCTTCGTCAATGATAATATCATGAAAAATACCGCCTGCCAATTCCTGATGCAGCCGGGTGGTGGTGAAATACATGTTGCCGGGTATAATGTCACCTTTCTTGATAAGTACCTGCGACAATATGTTTTCTGCCCCGCGCCCCTGGTGCGTTGGTATAACATATTTGTAGCCATATACTTCCTGAACCACCTTTTCCAGGTGATAAAAATTGGCGCTACCCGCATAAGCTTCATCCCCCAACATCATGCCCGCCCATTGCCGGTCGCTCATAGCGGATGTGCCGCTGTCGGTTAGTAGATCAATATAGACATCCTCGGATTTCAATAAAAAAGTATTGTATCCAGCCGTTGCAATGGCTTTTTTGCGTTGGGCTGGCGTAGTCATTTTCAAAAGCTCCACCATTTTGATTTTGTATGGCTCGGCCCAGGAATGTTTGTTCGTTTTAACTTTCATTTTACGGTGTTTTATTTGCCTGTTTACTATTATTCTTTGGAATCCACTACACGCTTTCGCGAGACACTAACAGTCCATTGGAACCGAAGCAAAACAAATCCAAGGGTGAAAAGCGCAGTCGCTAGTATCACACCGGAGCCAACAAATACGCTAAACCAGATTTTAAGACTTTCCATCATTTTGCTGAAAGGTAGTTGGGGTTCGCTCATTTGCCAGATACCTTTTTTTACCCCTGCGATATTAAGCGAAAGCCAAAAGATGAATAATGCGGCCTGAATGACCCAAAAACAGCCATTCAGCCATTTGTTGCTCGCATTTAGGACGTTGTTCTTGCCAATTAAAAACTCAAAACAAGCTGCGAGCAGGATCATAGTGTTAATACCAATGGTCGTGCCCATAGCGTGTGCAACGGTCACATGCGTACCATGGGTATAAAGGTTGACGGCGGGGATAGACATCATAATCGCCTGACTCAAATTTATCAGGACCCAGATATCGGCCGCCATCAGAAAGCGATAAGGAAAATGATAATAATGTTTTTGTATGTCCGTGACGCTTTGCCGCCAATTGTAAACAATACGGGCAAAAAACACCCATTCTGTCATGCTCACCATATAGCCCGTATAACGAACATAGGTATCGGTCGGAAGTGTATAGATATGGTGGCCCCAGTTGAACATAAGATTGAACAGGCCCAGAAAATACATGCCAAACGCCAGCCTGCTGTGACCGAGGCCAGAATTTTTGCTGATTCGGGCCATTAAAAAGAATGCGGTACCGTACAGCAGTTGGTTCCAGGCGCCCACGAGCGAGCCGTTTACCTTCCATTGGATGGTTGTGTCTGTCACGAAATGTTCCCGGAAATAGGGAAAAACCCATAGATAGTTCTCTGTAAAAGAGAACAGGAAAAACAGAAGGCCGGTCATCCACATCCATACATAGACGGGCCATTGTGCTATTTTTCTAACGGATTTTATAAAATTTACCAGAAAAAGCAGCCAGGCCAAAGCAATAGGCAAAGCCCAGACGGGATTGAATTCCCAATATTCCCGCCCGCCAAAATCGCCCTTCAAATACGAATAATATATGCCGACAATGGCAAAAAGCCATAAGTACCATTGTAGGCGGGCAAGAGCAGGGGAATGAAGCGGCTGGAAGAAATCAAGGCCGCTGTAAACGCAACCCGTAGCACCAAGTATGATCCAAAATACTACAGCAGAAACGTGCATAGGCCTCCAGTACCGAAAATCGAGTGCATAGTTTCCGAAACCTGGAAACAGATAAAAGATACCAGCCATTAGCCCAAAGATTAGACCAAGACATAACAGCACCAAAGCCGTGGCCAGATATCGTTTCCCAATATGTTGATCTGCTGGGCTCATTTACGTATCGTCATGCCGCTTGAAAGTATGGAGAAACCACGGGGGTCGGCAGAACCACTTGCGTCCGTTTGTTTTAAGAACTCAATCAAATGGTCGGTTTCTTTTTCTGACATCTGAAAGGCTGGCATTTGCACAACCCCGGTTATGAGTAATGCCCGAATCAGGTTTTCTCCTTTTCCCGGCATTGAATAAACGTTGGTTAGGTCAGGGCCCAGATACCCGCCCAAGCCGTACAGTTGATGGCAGCTTTGACAGTTGTATTTTTGCCAAACCAACCTGCCCGCGGACGCTTTATCCTTTTCAACACCAAGGGCAGCGGCAACGAAGCCAGGTTTCAGGTAGATACTGAGCGAAAAAGTAAGGAAGGCCACGCTCAACAAACTGAAGGCAAGTGCAGGTTTTAGTATCATATCGTAATCAAACTTCGGCCTGATAAAAAGACAGGCCTCTCCCTAAAAATTAGTCAAGGGCGTATTCTGTTTTTAGGGCAACAATTTCTTTCTCGGCGTTTTGCAATGCCTGCTGAAAATCCTTTTGCATCACCACGATATTTTGAATCAGGTTATGGTAATAGTGGATCGCGTCGGTCAGGTTTTGTATGAAGGCCTGATAGTAGTTCTTCCTTTTTGTGTCTTTTGTGTCACCGTTTCCATTCATCAGTTGTTCTTTCAAATACTTAATGTAAAGCTTCAGCTCGTTGACGAATACATGAGGACGCTGTAGGTTACTGACAATGTTTGTTCTCCCGTAAATGTGGTCAACCATTGTTTTAAGCGACACGATTTTCGAAAAATTCACAATATTGGGGCCTGGGCAAACGGTCACAGCATTCAGTTTTTTCAAGAATGGCTCGTTATAGCATATTGAAGCGGCATTGCTAAGGCCCACACACAGGCATTCTTTTGCCAAGACCTCTGCTTTTCGTTTGTCAAATTCCTCGTCTGATAGTTGGAGGGTTTTCAGATGTTCCAGTTTCAGATTTTGATAGCGGCGTGATGCCGTGCAAATAGGCTCCTCCGTAAATTCTGTATTAAAAGCCAAATGTTTTTCAGTACATGGGCTGCCCGGTTTATCTTTGGCGATACGTTGCTCCTTTTCCTCATCAGCCGTAGTGCCATTCAAGTGATAAAAGCGAACGCCAAGCGGAGAATTGTTACTGAGTACGACATCATGCTCTTCTGCAAGACTCAATAATTCAAGTGTGTGTGGATCTACCGTAGTTGCTTCTGGCACTAACAGAAACGGAGTGCCCCAACCAGTGCTTTTTACTTGATAATATTGGTGAAAAAGCCTGTCTTCCTCATAAGTTCCTATACCCCCCTGTACAGAAATTTCTATTTCAGGATATTGTGTAAAATCGAAGCCGAGTTTATGGAAAATGGCTGTTTTATATAATTCAAAAATGGATTCTGTTAATGCCTGTCGCTTGTTTTTAAATTCTTCAAGGATAGGCCCAAGTAAATAACCATCTGTGGCAAATGCGTGTCCACCACAGTTTAGTCCCGATTCAATTCTGAATTCGCTTACCCAAATTCCTTTCTTGGCCAAATACTTACCCTGAATAAGGGCTGATCGATAATCGCTCACCTTTACAATTACTTTTTTCTGGAACTCAAAATTAATGTCTGGGTTAAAGGCATCGACATGCTCAAGGTAGTTGAACAACCTTGGATTCAGGCCCGCAGAGAAGACGACGGAAGAATTCGAGAGATCGCTGTTTACATATCCACGTAACGCGGTCACTGCATCGGATCCATCAGGAATGATATTTCCTGTTTTATCCTTGGTGTCGCGGTCAACCTTTGTCATAATGTTCACATCAATACTGCCTGCCACCAGTTGTGCTCGCAAATAAGATTGTTTGGCGGCCCTCTCCACAGTAGAGCTACAATCCACCATTTCATGGTACAAATTTTTTAAGCGGCTCTCTTTAGGCAGCAGTTCAAAATACTTGACAATTTCAGAGCCTCTTTCAAACGCTTCAGATTTTAGCCTTTGCATTTGTTGTTTAACTATTTCATTCACAAGGTTTAAATAATCAGTTATTCTTTTCACCCGATAATCAGGCTCTTGGATTGCTATGGGTTTATAGGGTTTATTGATGCTAGGATAATAATGTTTTCGCATCATTTCGATCAAGCGGTCTTCAATGATTGAAATGACAGAGGATATCCCGAATCGGGCAACTTTAATAGGTGAATCAATGGTAAAAGCGGTTCCCATTACTGGGATATGGAAACTGTGCTCAGATATTTGTTTCATATCTTTCTTTCTGCTGTTTTTTAAGTATTTCTACCTGCCGATTTTTTTATTGTCAGGCGGTATCGTGTGTGACTGAATAATGCACACCGGGTTTTTCATGTTGAAATAAAATTGCAGGACTGCGATTAGAACGTTAGGGAAGATCGCAGCCCTGCATGAATAATTAGTCCATAGTTTTTTTGGTGTTAAACCGCAATTATTGGATTTTCATCCCTGCAAGTGATAGTAATCACCTGCCGCTCATTTCTTCCAGGGCAATTCCAGCACGCGCT
>JAUSMG010000143.1 GCA_030645295.1 Saprospiraceae bacterium
TCCAGTTGTTTCCAAGCACCGGGGAGATGACCCCCATGTGTTCAGTAAATTGTACGCCATCGTATTGATAAAGATTATAGCCCGCATTGCTACCTTCAATATTCCCGATAAACCAGAGATTTCCTTCAGGTGTAATTTCCAAATCCTCCACATTCGTTAGCGTTTCTCCTGTATTGAGGGTGTAAAACTGTTCCCAATCTTCTTCTCCATCGAAACGGAACAAACCTCCATAATTGCCTGAAACCCAGAGGTCACCGTTAGTGGCAGGATGGACGGCAGACACGCCAAGGCCTCGAAGCCCGGAATTTGAGGGTTGAAATATCTTCCGCGCCCCGGTTGTGCGGTCAATCCGCTCCAATCCGCCTTGGCTACTGATCCAGACATATTCATTCGTGGGCAAAATATCCCGAATAGCACCGGCATTGGCATAATTTACCCATTTAGGAGACTGGGCGGGCAAAAGTTGAGCGATCAGAAGGCATGCTAAAGGAAAGAAGAGGTTTTTCATAAAGAAAATTATTGGTGATAGGATTCACAAATGTAATTTATCAATTAGCAAAATTTTAAAAATCAGGTGTTTTGACCCACGTCTTACATTTTGTCTATACCATACCTTTTCTACCTTCACCCCCGCAAAACTTTTTCCGCTACATGAATAAATTGACCCGGCTCACCCTGCTGTTCACCTTATCGTTCATCGTTCATCGTTCATCGTTAACTGCCCAACAAACCTTCCCTACTCCCGCTCCTGCCGACGAGCGCACGGGTTTACACGCCTTCACCAATGCCACGATTTACATTGACTACAAGACCCGGGTGGAAGGCGCTACGTTGCTCATCCGCGACGGCAAAGTAGTCGCCGCGGGTCTCAATGTGGTCGTCCCCAAAGACGCCGCCACGCACGACTGTACCGGCAAGACCATTTATCCTTCTTTTATTGATTTGTACGCGACAGATTTCGGGCTCACCGTACCGCCTCGCGCTGAAGGCGGTGGCTTTGGCCGACCTGCACAACCAATATCCAATAAAAAAGGCGCGTACAGCTGGAATCAGGCTATGCGCCCGGAATACAATGCAGCAGGGGAGTTCAGCATTGACCCAAAAGCCGCCGAAGAATGGCGCAAATTGGGCTTTGGCGCCCTGCTCACCCACCGGGCCGATGGTATTTCGCGCGGCACAGGCGCCTTGGTAATGCCCGGCGACTTGCGTGAACACGAGATGATACTGGCCGAAAAAGCCAGTCACCACTTGTCGTTCAACAAAGGTACCAGCACCCAGAATTACCCTTCCTCCCTAATGGGCATCATCGCCCTGCTGCGCCAGACCTACCTGGACGGGCAATGGTATAAAACGGAAGGCTACAAGGTAGAGGAGAACCTTTCCCTCAACGCCTGGAATGCTGTGCAGGGATTGCCCCAAATCTTTGAGGCAGGCGACAAATTTGATATCTTACGTCTGGCCCGCATCGGACAGGAATTTGGAACGAGATACATTATCAAATCCTCCGGAAACGACTACCAGCGCCTGAGTGAGATCGTGCTTACCGGCTATTCGCTCATCGTGCCGCTCAACTTCCCGGAAGGTTACGACGTGCGCGATCCCTACGATGCACTCAATACCCCGCTCAAGGACCTCAAGCATTGGGAACTTGCCCCCGCCAACCCGGCTCGATTGCAATCGGCAGGCGTTCCTTTTTGCCTGACAACCCATGGTTTGAAAGAAAAATCAAAATTTTGGGAGCACCTTCGTAAAGCCATCGAATACGGTCTCGATGAAGAAACCGCCTTGAAAGCGCTGACTTACAATCCTGCAAGTTTTGTCGGCGTTTACGCCCTTCCGCCCAATGGCGGAGCGGAGCGGAGTGGGGCGGTGGGTAGTCTTGAGACCGGCAAAATCGCCAATTTTATCATCACCAACGGCAGCATTTTCAAAGCCGAAACCAAGATTCAACAACATTGGGTGAAAGGCCGCGCTTTTGATGTTGTGGCAGACAAGGCCTTTCCACAGCGCGACATGGGGATCTATGATTTGAAGATCGGAAGTGACACTTACAAATTGATCCTAAAAGGCAAGTCTGAATCGCCAGAGGCTCAAATAGTGAAGGCCGATAGTTCAAAGGTTAAGGCCAGTTTCACGTACAGTCCCAGCGGACTGGTATCGCTTTCTTTTCAACCCGACACCTTGAAAAAAGGATTTATCGCACTGTCCGGCACCTTAGAAAAAAGCATTATGGGGGGCAATGGGACCCTTCAGGATGGCGCCTGGGTCAGCTGGTCGGCCACTTACAACAAAGTCGCCGATCCGGACAAACCCAAGAAGCCGGATCCGGTCCCGGCTCCACTCATTCTGGGCGACGTGACCTATCCATTTACCGCCTTTGGATGGAAAGAAAAACCGCGTCCACAAACCGTTTTGATCCAAAATACCACCGTTTGGACGGGTGAAAAGGAGGGCGTTCTGACCAACACAGACGTATTGATCACGAATGGGAAAATTCAAAAAGTGGGCCGCAAAATTCCGGTTCAGGACAATTCCATCCTGGTCAATGGGGAGGGCAAACACCTTACCGCAGGCATCATTGATGAGCACTCGCACATTGCTGCCACCCGAAGTATCAACGAGGGCACCCAGGAGTCTTCCGCAGAGGTCCGTGTGGGCGATGTCATTGATTCTGAGGATATTAATATCTATCGGCAATTGGCGGGCGGGGTGACGAGCAGCCACATTTTGCATGGCTCGGCCAACCCGATCGGCGGACAAACCCAACTGCTCAAGTTGCGCTGGGGCTTTGCACCCGAAGAAATGAAATTTCAGAACTGGCCCGGCTTCATCAAGTTTGCCCTCGGCGAAAACGTAAAACAAAGCAACTGGGGCCGGGAAGGCGGCAGCCGGTACCCCCAAACCCGAATGGGTGTGGAGCAGGTGTACGTCGATTATTTCGCCCGTGCACAGGAATACGCCCGGCTCAAGACCTCCGGAAAACCCTACCGAAAAGACCTTGAACTTGAAGCCCTGGCAGAGATCCTGGATTCAAAACGGTTCATCACTTGCCACTCTTACGTTCAATCGGAGATCACCATGTTGATGCGCGTTGCCGAGCAGTACAAATTCAAGGTGAACACCTTCACCCACATTCTGGAGGGCTACAAAGTGGCGGATAAAATGGCAAAACACGGCGCGGGCGCCTCCTCTTTTTCCGACTGGTGGGCTTACAAATTTGAAGTGTATGATGCCATCCCTTATAACCCAAAAATCATGGCCGACCGTGGCATTATCGTCGCCATCAATTCTGACGATGCCGAAATGGCGCGTCGCCTCAATCAGGAAGCCGCCAAGTCCGTGATGTACGCCGGCATGAAAGAACACGATGCCTGGAAAATGGTGACCATCAACCCCGCCAAACTGCTGCATGTAGACGACCGCACCGGCAGTGTAAAAGCCGGCAAAGACGCAGATGTGGTACTCTGGAGTGACCACCCACTCTCCGTTTATGCCAAAGCCGAAAAAACATGGGTGGACGGCATCCTATTCTTTGACCGTGAAGAAGATATAAAACGACAAGAAGCGGTACAGCAAGAACGCGCCCGCATTATTCAGAAACTCATGTCGGAGAAAAAAGGCGGCGAAGGCGGCGAAAAACCAACCCGGCCCAAACAGCATTATCACTGTGATAGTGAAGATGACGAAGGATATTGATTGATTCGAATTTTGGATTGATTCGATTGATTCGATTGGCAGGCGCGCATTCGAAAAATCGAATCAATCGAACAATCGATTCAATCGTAACAATCGAACCAATCGTAACATTCGAATCAATCGTAACATTCGTAACAATTCCACCGTGCATCAATTCTTCTCTTCCAGACCAACCCGCCTTTGGACCATTATGGCAGGCTTTTTTGTGGCCAATGCTTTGGTGGCCGAGTTTATGGGGGTCAAACTTTTTTCTTTGGAAAAAACACTTGGGTATCAACCTGTGGACTGGTCGTTCCTGGGTCAAAGCGGAATGTCTTTTACCCTTACGGCGGGAGTACTGCTTTGGCCGGTCGTGTTTGTGATGACGGATCTGATGAACGAATATTTTGGCCCACGTGGCGTGCGGCTGATCTCGTATCTGACCGCTGGATTGATCGCCTATGGTTTCGTGATGTTGTATTTTGCCATGGGCCTGGATCCTGCTGAATTCTGGCGCACGGCGCATATCAAGCCCGGACTTTCGCCTGAAGACGCGGCTGCATTGCGGGCCAAAGTGGGCGATTACAATACAGCCTATGCGGTTGTTTTCGGTCAAAGCCTTTGGATCATCGTCGGTTCGTTGTTTGCGTTCCTGATCTCCCAGGTGGTGGATGTGGCGGTTTTTCATCGAATCAAATCACACACTGGCGAGGGAAAACTCTGGCTGCGCGCCACTGGGAGTACGCTGGTGTCACAATTTCTGGACAGTTTCGTGGTGGTGTTCATCGCGTTGTATATTGGACAGCAATTGCCATTTGTACTGGTCCTGGCCATTTCGATCATGAATTACCTGTATAAAGGCCTGGTCGCGCTGGTAATGACTCCGGTCATTTATTGGGTGCACAATGCGATCGACCGGTATTTAGGACCAGAGATGGCAGCAGAAATGAAGCGGACAGCACAGGGAGGGGAGAGTTAAACCGCAAAACAGGAAAACCGGAGAACCGCAAAATTTAAAACCAAACAACTTGATCCGAAGACAGACCAAATCTTCTCTTTTTCGAGATCAATGGCTTCGTAATTTTAAATTTTGCGGTTCTCCTGTTTTGCGGTTTTCCTGTTTAACCCCCCCAGTTGGTGTAGGTCACTTACTGGAAATAGCGACCAAAGTCCCTTCCACACCCGCCAATGTCATAAGAACGGAATAGGAGGCTTGCTACCTTCGCCGTTCAATTGCTCTGCTATGAAATCTTCCTGTCTCCTTGGCTTTTTTCTATTAGCAACCTTTCAGTTGTTAAGCCAAAACAACGCTGATAACTACCAGATCAGGGTAAAGAAATCCACCGAAGCCATCAAGCTC
>JAUSMG010000380.1 GCA_030645295.1 Saprospiraceae bacterium
CCTTGCCTGCCTTGCCCAAGACGTCCAAATCCCGCTTGAAAAGCGCCCTCCCGGATTGATTTTGCAGACAGGAATCGGGATGCAGTTGCGTGGAGAATCGCAGCTATTCACCACCCTCTCTATTGAAACACCCCTCGACGATTTCTGGCAGGTTGGAATTCAAGGTGGTCATGTCTTCGCCAAGCAAATGGAGTATGGTATTTCTTCCGGGGGAGATTCTTACGACAAATTTCTTGGAGGGTTTGAAGTTGGGATCTTTGGAAAATATTTCCTTCACAGACAGTATAGTAGGCGAAAAAGCGTCCTTTATTGCGGTGGCGAAATTCGCTTAGGCACAATTCGTTCGGAAGGGCAGTTTTATGGTGGTTTTTTCCCGGCATTTTACACGCATAAAATATCGCAGCGCACCCAAAAATACTTGTTCCGTTGGGGGGCACAATGGAGATTTGGACGTTATGCTGTGTTGGAATTAGCCTTGCCTTTTGGGTGGCAACAATCCGAATTCACCTACAGAAATACAGTAAACGGCGTCGAATCTCCTAACCCATCCACGCGCCATGGGAAGTTTATAATGCTTCCCAGCTTACAATTGGGTTTTGCTTTCTAATCTCCGTTCAAACAACCTTTTATTCTAAATACCGTTGGTTCCTTTTTGACACTTTGGGCTCCAAGGGTTCATTACTTGTCAAGGTAAGCGTAGATTTGTGCCTCATTTTCAGAAAAGATATGACCTCCATCCATACCTTGCTCTCCGAGCGCGTCCAGAACCTCTCCGAATCTGAAACCCTCAAAATGGCCCGAATGGCCCGCGAACTCCGCGCACTGGGCCACGATGTCATCAGTCTCAGCCTCGGCGAACCTGATTTCGACACACCCGACCATATCAAAGAGGCTGCCTACCAGGCACTCAAGGACGGTTATACCAAATATACCCCTGTAGCAGGTCTGCCCGAACTGACCAAAGCCATCAGTGAAAAATTCAAACGCGACAACAACCTCGATTATCGCCCTGAACAAATCGTGGTGAGTAATGGCGCCAAACAGAGCATTTACAACCTCTGCCAGGCCCTGCTTAATCCGGGCGATGAAGCCATACTCTTTTCGCCTTACTGGGTGTCTTATTATGAAATTGTAAAACTGTCTGGCGGAACGCCAGTGTGTGTATATGCCGGAGTGGAACGTGATTTCAAACCCACGCCCCGGCAATTGGCGGACGCCATCACACCCAGAACCAAATTTTTGCTGTTCTCTTCTCCCTGTAATCCGACCGGCAGTGTTTTTACCCGGGAAGAATTGGAGGCTTATGCCAAGGTATTGGCTCATCATGAACACGTGTTGGTGATCAGTGACGAGATCTACGAATTCATCAATTTCACCCACGAGCACGTTAGCATAGGTTCCTTTCCGCAGGTGAAAGACCGGACCATTACGGTCAATGGTTTTGCCAAAGGTTTTGCGATGACGGGCTGGCGTCTGGGCTACATGGGTGCGCCGAAATACATTGCCGATGCTTGCGCTAAGATTCAGGGACAAGTGACGAGTGGCGCAGCATCCTTTAGCCAAAAGGCTGGTGCTGTGGCACTTATGTCGGACTTAGGTCCTACCGAAGCCATGCGCGAAGCCTTCCGCGAGCGACGCGATATCATTCTCTCCATGATTGAAGAAATACCCGGCATCCGCGCCAATCTTCCGGATGGGGCATTCTATATTTTCCCGGATGTGAGCAGTTATTTTGGGAAAACAGATGGTCACACGGTAATCAAAGACGCCGACGATTTTTGTGATTACGTCATGACCAGCGCGTATGTAGGCCTGGTTTCCGGCGCGGCCTTTGGCGACCCGAATTGTTTCAGGCTGAGTTATGCGGCATCAGAAGATCAATTGCGGGAAGCGATCCGGCGGATGAAGGAGGTTTTGGGGAGATTGAAGTAGGTTTAGAAATTCGCCCTTAGCGAAAGAATAAAATTCCGCCCCGGCGCCACGATCCCTGAACTATACGGCCGATAGCGTTGATCGCTCAGATTTTCAATTCCTGCGCTTACGCTCAAGTGGTCCGTAAAACGGTACATTGCATTGAAATTCAAGGAGTACCATCCCGGAGCATACGGATTTCCGTTGGCATCCACCGCATAGATCTCGGGTTTGCCTTGTTCTTCCACCGGCAGATCCTCATACGTTCTTTCGCCGCTGTACTCCGCAGAAATTTGCAAATTGAGGTTTTGTGCGATATACGTTAGCCGTGAAATGCCGAACCAGGGCGCAGCATGGCGGGAGGGACTACTCGTTCCATTGTCCAGTTCTTCTTCCCCTTGCTGGAAGTTGAAATCTGTTGAAAAGCCAAAGCCTCGTCCAAATTTTGCTTCCAGCCCGGCCTGAATGCCATAAACATTTGCAATGGCAGCGTTCTGAATGGCCTGAACCTTGCTCAAGGTACCGTCGTAATCGATGCTGTCCAGACCGTTCAGGGTGAAATCCCGGCGAACCTGAGCGTTTTGCAGCTTGGTATAATAGCCAGTGAGGTCAATTTTCAAAACTCCGCTAAATATTCTGGCAATTCCCACATCGCCGCTCCAGGCGTACTCTGCTTCCAGATCCGGGTTGGGTACCACTACGGCTCCAGGCTCGGAATCAAACACCTTGCCGATGTCGTCCACATTGGGGGCACGAAACGCGGTAGCACCATTGGCCGACAGCACCCAGTCTTTTGTAGGACGGTAAACAAACCCAAGGCTTCCGGTCAATGCACCATTGTTCAGATGGGCATCCACGAACGGAAATGGGTAAAACGTGGTGTCAAACCTGGCATCCAGATTGAACCGATTGTATCGCGTTCCGGCCTGCACGCTGAATTTATCGGAAACCAAATATTGATCAGAAAGATACACCCCATAAGATGCCCAGGTGGATTGGGGGTAGCGCGCCGGACCGGGCATTGCAATACCGGTCGAAATATCTTCGTCGATTCCGGTGGAAGCAACCTTGTTTAGCACCCATTCCACCCCGTAAAACAACTTATGCCTGGTTCCGATGGCTTTGTTGAAATCCAGGTTAAGGGAGTTGGCAATGACCTGTTCGATTCGAGTGTGGCGTTCAAACTTGTTGATATCACGATGGATCCGGCTTTCCTCAAAAAATTGTAGGGCCAGGCGCAGGTTCATCTGATCGTATATTCCTGTGGGGCCATTGTGGGCAACATTCAGGTTGTTCATGTTCCATTTTTGGGGCCCATACGCCCACTCTCCGTACCGGGGCTGACCATTGCTTCGGTACCGAATGTGTCGGTCATAGCGAGCGTATTCCGAGGTTTCAGAGTGATGAAATCCGTATTGAAAATCCCAGTCTTCGTTGGGAGAATACCGCAATTTTTGCATCATGTTGATCTGAGCATACCCGGAAGGTCGTTGGATTCGCGGATCTTCATTGGCGACTAAAACGTCGGTACTGTCCTGGCGTTGGACGTAGAATGGGCGCAGGTATTCTTTCGGCCCGTCGCTGCCCATTTTTAAATCACCGTAATCGTTGGAACTGATGCTGCTCACCATGGCCCACTTTTTCCAGCCGACATTGAGGTCAAAATGCCCCGTTTTCTCTTGATTGGCAGAGGAATACCGTGTCACAGCTTTCCCACCGATCAAAGGCTCCATGTTGGTTGAAAATTGCGGCGTCAGGGTTTGAAAGCTCATCACGCCGCCAATGGCATCACTGCCGTAGATGACGGAGCCCGGACCAAAAACCACTTCTGCTTTTTCGGTGGCAAAGGGGTCGAGCGAAATGACGTTTTGAATGTTTCCGCCCCGAAAGATCGCGGTGTTCATGCGCACCCCGTCAATGGTGTAAATCAGCCGGTTGGTGGCAAAACCACGGATCATGGGACTCCCCCCGCCTTGCTGGCTTTTTTGCATAAAAACATAGCCGGAATTGGCCAGCATATCGGCTGCTGTCTGCGGATTTTGCAGTGCAATATCCTTGGGTGAAATGGAAATAACCTTCGTCGGAATGTCTTTGGCGGCCTGATTCCAGCGCGTGGCGGAAACGATCACCTCGTCAAAATTAAGGGTCGATTCCAGGAGCGTGAATTCAAAATTGGCGGCCTCCAGTGCAGCAAAACTCGTTATTTCTGTTTTATATCCGAGTGCACGAACTTCAATTGTTTCAGCACCTTTGAAAACGGACAATTCGGCCTGACCTTTTGAATTGGTTATCGTTAATTCCCTGGGACTTGCAGCGGAAATGGTGACGGATTCAAGTGCTTGGCCTGTTTCCCGTTCTTTAATGGTGACTACCTGGGCAAAAGCAACGCATGTTACACCCATGAGTAGGCACCACAGAAAAATTTTCTTCATGGTGATATGAAAAGACAAGTTAAACTTAGGATGACATCAGAATGCCCATGCCATATACACGGCAAGCGGAAGCATTTGATACAAGAAGAGGTTCAACTTACTTTTGGAGGTGGCACACCGGGCGGGATCGAGCGGGATCGCCAGAAAAATAAGGGTGGATAAATCTTTTGTTTGGCGTCGGTCATAAGGACGGCCAATGGTAATACCTGGGGTAGAACACAATACAGCGATTTATAAAAATGGATCAATCGCTTTTGGTTTTCCTGTTTTGTCAGGTCCTTATCAAATGTTCTTGCGACCAGATGCTTTAACTGTTGATTCAGTTCGGACTCCTTCTGGTCCAACCAACAACGGTAGTAAATCGTATCGCCTCTGGTTTCGGTTTTGACCACATCGTACATCTGGCCCTGAAACTCAAATTCGCGCGCATGTTCCCAGCGCAGCAGTGTTTTGGAATCCGGTTCGGAGAATTTCAGCAGAACCAGGGCCTCCTCCGCTATGCCGGCGATCATTTGACGTTTCAGCTCTTTTCTGACCAGCTTTTTTTGGTAATGCAACCAGCCGTAACCGACGAGCACGGGGGCGGTCAGGTAACTTAAAAGCAGGATGCAGAGAATTTGGCGGCGCAAGCGTAATGATTTGAGCGGGCAAAGTTACACGGGGTATCCCAAAAAAAAATTGCTTTACGACCGGAATCCGGAAAGCAAGGTCAAAGAACAAAACAGCCGCTCTTAAGGATTTACTCTACCTTGTTGAAATCCTGGTTTTATGCCATGATTTTCTACCATGATTCCTTTTGGAAACCATTTTCAACTGCCTGATAGACAGTTTTATAGCGGACAAAGTGGGCATTGCCAAAAACTTCTTAACCGTAGCATTGGCCGCACAGTTGAAGGAGAATTTACACACACTTTACACCGGCGATCAACTCCAGTCAGCCGGTATTGGAAATGATGCAGGGCTTACCCACGACAAACTTATCCGAAGCGACAAGATTTATTGGCTGGATCCAAAGCATAACGACCTGCACGAAAGCAACTTCTTCGCGCTGATGGACCTTTTTGTCCGCCATCTGAACTGCACCTGCTATACGGGAATTACCGGCTATGAATTTCATTATGCGTTGTACGAAACGGGCAGTTTTTACAAAAAACACCTGGATCAGTTCCGCAGCAACAAAAGCCGGGCTTTTTCGATGATCATGTATTTGAACACCGAATGGGAGCAGGCAGACGGCGGTGAATTGTGCATTTATCATGAGGATCATATCCAAACCATTGCGCCGCAGAATGGCACTTGCGTTTTTTTTAAAAGCAGCGAATTGGAGCACGAAGTACTGGTTACCAATCAACCGAGATTGAGTATAACAGGTTGGTTAAAAGCGGATTGAATGCCCTACATGAATTCCCAGGCAGTTCGATAGGCCCCATGTTCTGCGCAATAATCCATGAATTCCTGATAGAATTTATTGTGTCCGATCGTTGCTGAATCGCCAATGATTACCAAAACCATCCGGGCCCGGGTCATCGCTACATTCATACGGCGGTAGTCCTGCAAAAACCCGATCTCATGTTTGTCGTTGGAGCGCACCAGACTGATGTAGATCACATCGCGCTCCTGGCCCTGAAACCCGTCAATGGTACTGATGGTGACTGTTCCGTCCAAAAGCAAAGGCGCCAGCTGCGCATCTTCCTGAAATATCAGTTCCAATTGATTGACCTGTTCCCGGTAAGGCGAAAGGATGCCAATGCTGGGCAGGATAGGCGGTTGATCCTGATTATGTATTTCTATCGGGTCCAAAGGAAGATCAAAGCGTTGCAGCAAGGATTGTAAATGGGTCCGCACCAACAATGCTTCTTCCGGATTAAACCGGCTCAGATTTCGGTGTAATGCGCCGGGCGTTTCCTGCAATCGTTCTTCAAATCCGCAGCCTGCGGTGTCGATAAAGGTAACACTGGCTTCGGCGGGATTAAGGTCCGGATTGGAAAGTTCCCGTTCTGCCGCACTGGCATCTGCGCTTAATTCCCCGTCATAAAAATATCGATTGGGAAATCCCATGATCACCCGGTGCATGCGGTACTGGACCGTGAGCAGGTGAACTCGGTCGGGCAAAGAGGCCAGACAGCGTTCGATCAGGGTTGTGGAAAGCCCCTGGCGGGCTGCTTCGGCATTTTTGACCGTTGGAGGCAGTTGAAATGGATCGCCCGCAAGCACCACCCGGCTGCATTTGGCGATCGGGATCCAGCAGGCCGGCTCCAGCGCTTGTGCAGCCTCATCGATCACGCAGGTGCGAAATCGTCGTTTATCCAAAAGTGGGTGTGCTGCGCCCACCAAAGTGCAGGTAATGGCCTGAGCGCCACTCAGGATTTCATCGACGATCCGGTCCTCCAGGGTTCGGGCCCAGGCATCCAGATCACGGGCTTGTTGCTTGAGGTGAGTGCGTTCACGGCGGTCCTCTGCATCAAAATTCCGCTTGAATCGCCCGGCCTGGCGCCTGAAATCTGCTGCTGCGATCTTTACTTTTTTGATGTTTTTAGCCTCGGGATGTGCCGCCAGCAAGGCATCTACGGTATGTTCCAGCACGCTCTCATCCACCCGGCTGACATTGCCGATACGCACCACATTCAGACCTTGGCCGGCCAGCCGTTCGGTGAGCAGGTCGGCGGCGGTGTTGCTGGGCGCTGTAACCAGTACCGTTTGTTCCGTTTGGGCCAGGGCTTTGATGGCTGCAACGAGTGTGGTGGTTTTACCCGTGCCTGGCGGACCATGGATGATGGCGACATCCGGATTGTAAAGAATGGCCTCGACGGCCAGATGTTGAG
>JAUSMG010000163.1 GCA_030645295.1 Saprospiraceae bacterium
AAGTTTCAAGTAGCAAGTTTAGCGTTTAAAGTTTCAAGTATGTCGATATCTGCTCAGTAAGTGTGAAATTTATCCACTTGAAACTTTTAACTTGAAACTTGAAACTTGCTACTTGCTACTTGAAACTTGCTACTTGAAACTTGAAACTCTACTACAAACTCTGCCGCCCGCTCTCCCAGCCACTGTTCAGGTGCGGGTAACATTTCCGTCAAGCGCAAATGACCAGACCCACCCCGAAGATTTTTTTCGAGCAATAACATCGAAATCGGGCTTTCCATATCGAAAAACTGCGGCTTCTCACGCCGCCCGATGAACTGCCCGAAAAACTGTTGTGGAACTCCAAAGTCGCTCAAAGTCGCTACCCCCAAACCGATCCGCTCGGCCTGCGATTTTCCCTCGGAGAATAATTTCTCCCAAATGTTTTGCGGTAATTCCCAGGCCGCCCGCGCCAGCACCAGTGATTCATACTCCTGCCGACGGTGATGACGGATTGCACCCATACGTTCGCTGTGGCTCCCTTCTTGCAGTAAAGATCCCGAGGATACAAATGGCACGCCCAAATGCCATAATATCTGCATCACCGGGGGACGAGTCTCCGGGGCTTCGAGGCCAAGATCCGTGAATATGACCGGTTTATTGCCTTGTCTTTCAAAGAGTTGTGGAAATCCACGTTCATCTTTCCGAACTATAAGATCGCCAAGCAAGATCGTCCGACCACCGGGCAAATGTCCAACGCGACCATCAGGCACTGTGAGAGAAACACCCGAAAGTATGGGCTGAAAATTGGCATTCGACCAGCCCTGCCAGGGGAACGGAACCGCTTGAAATGTTCCGGAATTGTACCAGGTTTTTACCTGTTCAGAAACTTCTGCCGGAAAAAGCGGCAACCAGCGGGCAAATAACTTCCCACCGCCTGGGTACATCGCATTCACCACAGCCTTGTATTCGCCGTTTTCCTGAAAAATCTGGAGCAAGGCGCCGATTTTCCCGTGGGGACGGGGGCCAACCGAAGTTCCCGAAAATTCAGTATTGTACTCCAGGAAACGCTGACTGAACTCCATAAAATCAACGCTTGTTTCCTCCGACAAAAATTGCTGCGCAAATTCATAAAGCCGCGCCCGAAACAAGGGAATCGTGTGGAATTCCTTTCGCTGCCAACATTCAGCCAGTTGACCAGTCATTTTTTCAATTACGCCTGCGGGTAGATTCATTTGGACATCCTGTGCCACATCCTCAAAAAAGATCTGCTCTGCTGGAACCGGAGGCATCTCAGTACCGTGCTTTTCAAGAAATTTCTTTGCCTCCTGCACCGTATCCCGTTGCAGTTGCTGCGCTGCTTCGATGGACTGGAAAGGCATTGTCCGCGCTGCAGTACGCATCCATTGGAGCAGGTATGCGGCCTCGGTCAGCACGGGGGAGGAAGGCAGATACCCAAGGTAATTGTAAAGTGCTCCACACCAATGTGGGGCTAGACCCTGTTCCGGCAATCGCCATTCCAACAAGCCGATATCAATCAACCGGAAAAGCAGGTTTTGTAATTGCACAACAGAGGCCGCTACTTCGTCTCCCAATTGCCTGATTATTTGCTGAAACGGCATTACCCGATGGTTTTCCAAAAGCAAATTCACCACAAAATCAGCCACCGGATCAGGGTCAATTTGCTGAAAGGCTTCTCGTTCTCCATCAAAATATAGCCAGCTACTTTCGGGATGCAGTGGGAATGTAATGCAAGGATTTAGCGAAATATGGAGTGATTGAAAAAATGCTGGCTCACGCAACAAGACCTCATAAAGCGCAGGCAAAAGAGCGATATTGGGCGTAACCAGCGGCTTTGTATCCTGCCACCCCCCTATCCGATCCTCCATCGGCTCCTGGACATTGACGCGGTGAGATGGAGCCAAACCTTCAATTGCTTGCCATTGCAGGGTGGTGAACCTGCCCAATGGCGAAGTTTTAAACACCGCCCTGGTAAGGTATTGCAAAAGAGAAAAGGCGGTACGGCGGTCTTTTTTGTCGAATTGATCTACCGGCTTAACCGCGAACGATGGTAGACTGGCCAATAGATCGTGACTGGCAAAAAGCAAGGCCCGGCGCAGGGAATCATCCTGTGCATTCAGAATGGCCTGAAGGTTTCGGTAATTCCCAGCAAGATTTTGCTCAAACTGGGTTTCCGCAGCGTGTTTTTGTTGCCGTGAATCCTCCAGAGCACCAAGGTTATCAAGGATTTGTGTGAGCCTGATATCCAATTGGATCTTCGCCGCAAAATCTGCAGCAGGCATTTTTCGGCGTTGAAAAAAATCTTTCCGGGCGTTGTAAACCGCGGTTCGCAGCGCAGAATCCGGTAGTATAATAAGCGCATCGTCGAAGGCCCGAAGCAGCTGTTCTGCCGAATGCTGTTCCAGGTTTATCAGCTTGCCCCAATCGGGTACACCGCAGGCCAATGGTCTCCATAACTTCAAAGGCAACCCACCGTTGCGAATGAGTGTCATGGGGAAGATGGACATTGTATTGTTTGTCATTGCGATGTTCACGATTCGGTCATCCGATCATTTTTGCTCGATGCTTTTCAGATGAGAAATTTTTTCGCCCTTCTGTTTTTATTTTTCACCGTTCCAATTCTTGCACAAAGCAAAGAAAACGAACGCTTTGTATTTGGCTTTTTTGCAGGGTTGGAAACCCAGTCATTGGGCGTACAGCCCCTGGACACACGGGAACCAGAAAAAGCGGCGGTACAATCCGGCAGACTTGGGATGGGAACCTCCGTAGGAATTCTTACGCGGAAAAAAATCTGGCGTGGACTGTTTTTTCAACCAGCGCTGGCAATGTCCTACGCCAAAAACCAGATCAATTTTAGATCCGAGGGCATTCGTACATTTCGTTTTTTGGATGCGGAACTTCCAGTCCATTTTGTTGCGACCAACTGGAGACGAAACGACTTTCCACTGCGTGGCTGCATCATATTTGGTGGTCGAATGGGTTGGAATTTCGCAGCTAACCCCTCCAATCTCCTGAAAATCACGCAAGAGCGATTTGCACTGGATCTTGGACTTGGTGCTGAGATCAAGGTGGGACGGTGGCGGTTGCAACCTGCATTTGTTTATTCTCACGGGCTGAACAACCTGCACCGCATTGATGATGCTCAATACGACGAAGTCGTCGGAAAGATGGTACGGGATAAATTATCGCTCCGAATTTCAGTCTGGAATATTGGAAAATAAAAAAGGGGCAACCGCTCGGCTGCCCCTTTTTTTTTTTATTTTTTAAGGGATCAGTTCATCTGCTGGAAAGCCCAAAACAGCAGGGCAAGGTGAAATGCCAGCGTAAAGATGGTGACGAGTGCTTTATTCTTTTTCATAATGGGAGGGTCGCGATTCGGTTTTGTGCGACTGCCCTATAATGCCAAAAGCCGTGCCATTCGTATACTTGGAAATGTTATTTGTTTTCAAATTCATTGATAATCAACACTTTAAAAAAGAAAAAAAGTGTGGTTTCTAAAAATATCAGATTAAATCACGGGTTGCGTGCATGATTTTTACCTTCGCCTTATCAAATTTTACCCGCCCTCGCCACTGCCCCTAAGTGCTGAATTTGACCTTTGAAGGACTATACTCCCCGTTTATGCGCGGCTAAAAATTTCGTTTAACAATCAAAACTCATCACTTAATATGAGCCAATTTCGACCTGGTGTTCTGCATGGGCAGGAAGTCACTGATCTGCTGAATTATGCCAACGAACACAACTTCGCTCTGCCAGCCGTCAACGTGATCGGCACAAACTCCGTGAACGCGGTACTTGAAACCGCGGCTGCGGTAAAAAGTCCCGTCATCATTCAGTTCTCCCATGGCGGCGCTGCCTTTTTTGCGGGCAAGGGCCTGTCCAACGAAGATCAGCGCGCTGCTATCCTCGGAGGCGTTTCGGGGGCGCAACATGTGCATGCCATGGCTGAAGCGTACGGTGTGCCGGTTATTTTGCACACGGATCACTGTGCGAAGAACATCCTGCCCTGGGTAGATGGTTTGCTCGATGCGGGCGAGCGCTATTTTGAAAAAAACGGGGTGCCGCTCTATAGCAGCCACATGTTTGACCTTTCAGAAGAGCCTTTGCATGAAAATATAGAAATCTCGGCCCGATACCTCACCCGGATGGCTAAAATGGGGATGACGCTTGAGATCGAGCTCGGGGTGACCGGAGGCGAAGAGGACGGGGTGGACAACTCCAACGTGGACTCTTCCCGGCTCTATACGCAGCCGCACGAGGTGGCGTATTCTTATGAGCTTTTGAAAAAAATCAGTCCCAACTTCACCGTTGCTGCTGCATTTGGCAACGTCCATGGCGTGTACAAGCCAGGCAACG
>JAUSMG010000164.1 GCA_030645295.1 Saprospiraceae bacterium
GGAAGATATGTACGGCAACAAGAACGATTGAGGAATTTGATAATGAGATAATTGGGCAATGTGATAATGCTGAAATACGTCAAATTATCAAATTCCCTCATTATCAAATCATCAAATTAAAATTGTGTTCCACGAAGATTCGTTTTACGGATATCTGTCACTCGAACGGCGATTTTCACCCCATACGCTGACGGCATACCGGGGCGATCTTTCCAGTTTTATAGCATATTGTGTTGAACAGCAATGCCTTACCTCGTTACGCGAAGTAAGGCATTTGCATATTCGGTCCTGGGTAGTGTCTCAAATGCAAGCCGGACAAAGCGCCCGCAGTATAGTGCGCCGACTTTCCTGCCTGAAAACTTATTTCAAATTTTTGAAAAAACGCGGGCTGATAGAAAAAGACCCCATGCGCAAAATCACCGCGCCGCGCATGGGCAAACGGCTCCCTGTTTTTGTGCAGGAAAGTCAGCTGGCCGCCCTTTTTTCCCACATCGAATTTGCAGATGATTATGGCGGCCTGCTCGCCAGAGTTTTGCTCGAAATCCTTTATGCGACCGGGATTCGCCGCAGCGAGGCCTCTGACCTGAAGATCAACGATATAGATTTCAGTCGTATGGTATTGAGGGTGCGCGGAAAAGGCGACAAAGAAAGACTCGTTCCGTTTGCCCGATACCTGTACGATTGGCTGGAAATGTTTTTGGAAGCCCGAAAAATCACCTTCACGGGCACCCACGAGCCCTGGCTTTTCCTCAACCGAAAAGGTGAAAAATTTTCCCCTGAAAGCATCTATTATGTCGTACGAAAGCATCTCTCCACGGTAACTACGGAAGAACAGCGAAGTCCACACGTGTTGCGCCACTCTTTTGCCACCCACCTTTCCAATCATGGCGCCGACCTGAATGCCATCAAAGAACTGCTTGGACATTCAAACCTCGCTTCTACACAGGTTTACATGCACAACAATATTGAACGGCTTATCCAGGTGTATGAGCAGGCGCACCCGAAAGGTGGAGCGGAGGAGGAGGGATAGTGGCAGTAGCAGTTGGCAGTAGCAGGTGGCCGTGGGCAGTGGGCAGTGGGCAGTAGCAGGTGGCCGTGGGCAGTGGCAGATTTCAATTTGTCTTTCTGACGACAAGCACTTTGTTCAATTCTTGCGTTTAAAATCCAAAATGCCTCGTTGTGCGTTTATACCAAAAACATTTCTCTACAATGAAATACCTAATTATACTGCTTGCCTTCGGCGCATGCAACAATGCACCTTTACCCACCGATTCACCCGCCGTAGCCTCGGCGAAGGAGGGATCGCCTACAAACCCAATCCCCACCGACTCCATAATTCCCGCCCAATATGTAGACGGAAAAATAGTCAAAGTTGAAAAATCAGAGGACGTCTGGAAACGCGAACTGAACGATCAGGAATTTTACGTTCTGCGCAAAGAAGGCACTGAACGTGCCTTCACAGGCGACCTCTTGGACAATCACGATCGCGGAATTTTTGTTTGCGCGGGTTGCGGGTTGCCACTTTTTGCTTCCGAAACAAAATTTGAATCCGGCACTGGTTGGCCCTCTTTTTACAAGCCCATCAGTGAAGACTGTATAGCCGACAAAACCGACAGCAGCCACGGCATGGACCGCACTGAGGTAGAATGTGCACGCTGTGGCGGTCACCAGGGGCACGTTTTCCCGGATGGACCACCGCCCACGGGCCTGCGTTATTGCATCAACTCGGTATCGCTGGACTTTGTGAAGCAGTAGATTGGACATTGGACGTTAGACTGTTGGACTGTTGGACATGTTCGGTATTAAATCTAAAGTCTATTGTCTAAGTGTCCAACATCTATTCATTACTTTTGTAAAAAATTTCAACCGCATGGATACTTTCGTAGCACCTTTCACAGATTACGAAACGGAACGTGGAAAACCTATGCCCAGTTTTAATCATAGCGCAATACAAGTGAATGCGGTTATTGCACTCGCTTCACGTTACAGAACCAAGTATCGCTTCACCTCCGAAACCAGCCTTGAATTAGAAGGTTGGGGCAGTACTCCCGATGTTTTGATTTTCCCACCTACGCCGCTTAACTTGAAAGCGGATAAGGTAAAAGTTAAAGAATCGCCGCTAGGTATCATTGAAATCCTTTCTCCTACCCAAAGTTTAAATGATTTGGTGGATAAAGCTGATCAATACTTTGAATATGGGGTGAAATCTTGCTGGATCATCATTCCCAGCATGGGTGGTGTGGCCATTTATTCTGCTCCAGGCAAATACACCTTTTTCAACGAAAACGATACTGCCCGAGACCAGGTGCTGGGCTTAGAAGTACCCGTAGCGGAGTTGTTCGCCTAAAAAATGTTTCCTGAAATTATTCAGCGCGGGGGCTGTGGCAACACCACAGCCCCCGCTTTTTTTACCTTTGCCCGAGCTGTACCCCGGAACGCTGTTCCGGTAAATAGGGAACAGCCTTCTGCCCTACACATTCAACTCTTATGGACAAAAAGTTAGAGATCCTCCAATCCAAACTCGCTGAGGCAAAACTCGGTGGCGGACAAAACCGCATCGATGCCCAACATAAAAAAGGCAAACTCACAGCCCGGGAGCGGGTTCATTTTCTGCTCGATGATAGCAGTTTTGAGGAAATTGGCGCGCTCGTGACACACCGGAGCACTGATTTCGGCATGGAAGAACAACAGTTTTTGGGCGATGGCGTAGTGACGGGCTACGGCACCATTGGCGGGCGACTGATGTACGTGTTTGCGCAGGATTTCACGGTGTTTGGAGGCTCTTTGTCCGAGACCCACGCTGAAAAGATCTGTAAGGTCATGGATCTGGCCGTGAATAATGGCGCTCCGTTGATCGGATTGAACGATTCCGGTGGGGCGCGGATCCAGGAAGGCGTGAACTCATTGGGCGGATACGCCGATATTTTTTACCGCAACGTACAGGCAAGCGGCGTCATTCCGCAGATCTCGGCCATCATGGGGCCTTGCGCGGGCGGAGCGGTGTACAGTCCGGCCATGACGGATTTTATTGTGATGGTGGAAGGCAGTTCGTACATGTTTGTAACCGGGCCAAACGTGGTGAAAACCGTTACCAATGAGGAAGTTACGAGCGAAGAACTGGGCGGCGCCAGCACCCACGCCAGCAAAAGCGGCGTGACGCATTTGACTGCCGCCAATGACATGGATTGTATTTTCAAACTAAAAAAACTGCTCTCCTACATTCCCCAAAACTGCGAAGACAAGGCCCCTACCCTACCTTACGAATTGGGCGACGAGTACCGCGAAGCACTCAGCAGCATTATACCTGAAAATGCCAACCATCCCTATGATATGAAGGAGCTTGTGGCAGGAATAGTGGACACTGAGTCTTTTTTTGAAATACACGAGCAGTATGCAGAAAATATCGTGGTCGGTTTTGCCCGGCTCGCCGGACGCAGCATCGGCATTGTGGCCAACCAGCCGATGAACCTTGCTGGTGTACTGGACGTAAATTCCTCCAAAAAAGCGGCTCGTTTTGTCCGTTTTTGCGATTGTTTCAATATCCCGCTCCTAGTACTCGAGGATGTCCCGGGATTCCTTCCCGGCACCGATCAGGAATGGAATGCCATCATCACCAACGGCGCAAAACTACTGTATGCCTTCAGCGAGGCCACCGTGCCGCGCATCACGGTCATTACCCGTAAAGCTTACGGCGGCGCTTATGATGTGATGAATTCAAAACACATCGGTGCAGACATGAACTTTGCCTGGCCGGGGGCGGAGATTGCCGTAATGGGCGCAAAAGGTGCTTCGGAGATCATTTTCAAAAAGGAAATAGACGCGGCAGCAGACCCGGCCGCCAAACTTTTGGAAAAAGAAAAGGAATACGCCAACACGTTTGCAAATCCTTACCGCGCGGCTGCCCGGGGCTTTATAGACGAGGTTATTCAGCCAAGGGAGACTCGGCGAAAGTTGATCAAAGCGTTTGCGATGCTGGAAAATAAGACAGTAGCGAGACCGAAAAGGAAGCATGGGAACGTGCCGTTGTGATTGCAACTTTTATTCTTGCCCTTCAATCCCTATTTTTGTAGCCTAAATACTCTGCTATGTCTGCTATCGAAATCCGATCCAACATCACAACTATCCTCAACGCGACCAGCGACCAAGAGACCCTGGATGCATACTACCAGATCTTGCTCAATTTAATCCGTGTGCAAAACCGCGCAATTGTCGCCTTTGATGTGGACGAAAAGCCGCTCACGCAGGAGCAACTGCGCAATGCCGTGGAAGATGCCAGCGCTCGAGTGCAGGCCGGGCATTTTGTTCGCCATGAGGACGTGGTAAAAGAATCTAAAAACTGGTAATGGAGAACAGTTACGATATTTGTTGGGACGAAACTGCTTTCCGCGCCATGCGCAAGGTGTTCAATTACCTGAAGAAGAACATTTCGGAAGAAATTGCCTTGAAATTCAAGGCAGATGTTTTTGCAGCCGCCGAAAAAATACTGGAACATCCTGAGCATTATTCCTACGACCGACTATTATTGGAAAACCCACCTCGTTACCGCTCTATACCCGTTGGCGGCTATAAGTTGGTGTACGAGTTCAAGAATGAGACGATTTTTATCTTGCTGCTTTATCACAGTCGACAAGACCCCAAGAAAGTGCGGAAGGGTATGTCGTAAAACCTTTTTGATAGTAGAAACAAAGGTGTAGGATCGCAAGGTTGAAAAAGAAGCATGGGAATGTACTGTGGTGAGGTTTTCCACAAGTGATTTGATTCAAAACCTTAACGCATATGGCGGATTCAAGTTTCATATCCAACCATTATCCCATTTTTGATGTCTATCACTTATCTTTAACCAATACTACTTTACATTATGATACGGTTTCCTATTTCCATTATTCTTGTACTTATACTCGGTTTCATTGCTTGCCAAAAAGAACCCAAAGTGGTCGAAAAAGCTCCAATTTCCGCAGAAAGCGTAGCCGAAATAGCCGAAATGAACCAAGCCCTCGGCTGGAAAATCTTCAACCAAGAGCAGATAAACAAGCCTGGAGAGAACATCCTGATTTCCCCGTTTAGCATTCAAACGGCACTTAACATGGCCACGAATGGGGCAAAAGGCAATACACTTCAGGAAATCCTGGAACTAATGGATCGCCCCGATTACCCAATTTCTGACCTGAACCGCTTGCACAACGACCTGACTACACTGCTCTGCCAACAAAGTGGTCACCCGACGCTCACCGTTGCCAATCGATTTTTCTACGATAAGAACCGGGCGACCATCAAGTCTCCTTTTTTAGATGCCATCAGCAGCTACGGTTGTGGCTCGGAAAATCTCGATTTTGATGGAGAACAAGCTGCGGTAGATCACATTAATGCTTGGGTGAAAACAAGCACTCTTGGAAAAATCGACAAGATCTTAAATAATATCAGCGTGTTGGATGTGGCCTTTCTGATCAGCGCACTTCACTTTAAAGCGGATTGGGCTATTGGCTTTTCTTCTGAATTAACCCACCTGCATCCATTTACAAAAGCAGATGGCGCTATAAAACAAGTTGAATTTGTAAATGCCGACCGAGTCTTTTCCTTCAGTCAAACGGCGAAATATAACCTCGTTGACATCCCTTTTAAAGATTCCACTTTTAGCTTAAGTTTTATCCAGGCTGCCGAAGGAAATGCGGAGACCAACTGGCACTCCACAGTCAATCCTGAGACTTTCAAATCCTTGTTTGCAAATATCCAATCCGAACGGGCAATTGTCTACTTCCCAAAACTCAAATTATCGTATGAAAATGATCTTATCAAAAGCTTGGAATTATTGGGCGTGAACGATGCTTTTTCGCCCGATGCAGCTGATTTTACAGACCTCGGTACAGCGTTGAGCAATATTTTTATCAGACAACTCAAACACAAAGTCGTACTGGAAGTGGATGAAAAAGGGGCCGAAGGCGCTGCAGTGACCTCCATTGGATTTGGCATTGATTCGCTGCCGCCTAGTTTTTTGTTCAATCACCCGTTCGTGTTGGTTTTGCGACATATTCCCACCAATACGATGATTTTTACCGGATATGTAGCGGATCCGAGCATCTGATTTTAAAAGTAGGGACTGAGCGTAAGCATGTCTGCTATCGAAATCCGATCCAACATCACAATCATTCCCGATGCTACCAACGATCAAAAAACGCTGGATGCTTATTATCAGATTTTGCTCAATTTGATTCGGGTACAAAACCGTACTACATGCTCCTACGCGAACTCATGGAAAACCTCGGCACCGCCTCCTTCGCCATATCCGGCGCGCTGGCGGCGCTCAACAAACGCCTCGACGTGTTCGGGGTGCTTGTGTTGACTTTTGCCACGGCAGTGGGTGGAGGCACAGTTCGTGACATCATGATCGGCAACACCCCCGTGGCCTGGATGAAAGATCAGCAAGCCATTACTGTGGTGTTCGTTTCGTACCTCATAACACTGTTTTTTCGTAAATACCTACAGTTTTTCCCGCGAACGCTGGCCATTTTTGACGCCATTGGACTCGGATTTGCAACTGTGGTCGGCTTGCAACGAGGTCTGGAGGCAGGCTTGAGTCCGTCGGTCTGCGTCGCGCTCGGCATGGTTACCGGCTGTTTTGGAGGGGTGCTGCGGGATGTACTGCTCAATGAGATCCCACTTGTGTTTCGCAAGGATATTTATGCTTCTGCCTCGTTGCTGGGAGGAGGACTCTATTTTGCATTCGCAGCATGGGATATGATTGCGCCACTGGCTGCCACCCTTTCAGTGGTAGCAGTAGTGGGTGTACGACTGGCCGCAATGCAGTGGAAATGGGATTTACCAAGCCCAAAATAGATTTACGATTGGGACGATTGGTGCGATTGATTCGATTGAAAGGATTGATTAGATTGGCGCTATAGTCCGG
>JAUSMG010000166.1 GCA_030645295.1 Saprospiraceae bacterium
TGAATGGCCCTAAAGCCCTCAGTCAGACTTTTGTGGTACAACACCGTTAATCAGTACGCAGTGCAGGCGAGGGGGCATGGTTCCCCCTCGCCTGTTTTCCAGCCGTGCTTGGTGTTTTCACCTTAGCCGTCAGGCTAAGGGTTACTTTGTCAAAGATTCCGCTCGGCCGTTGTTGTTGGCGAGGACGCCAACAACGGCAAAGCATTGATTATCAGGTATTTTTAAACAAAAATGGGCAACACATGCCGTTGTTGGCGTCCTCGCCAACAACAACGGCGGAGCCCAATTTAAGGCGAAAAAACCCAATTTTAGGCTTAGCCTGACGGCTATGGTGTTTTCACCAAGCACACTGCGGAGTGCGTGCATTGGCAAAACAGCCCGATGGAGTTGCACTTGGTGAAAACACCAAGCGCGGCGGGAGAAAGTCCCGTTAGGGACTGTATCTCGGTAGAAAAATCTACCAATTATCCAGGGTTTGTTTTGCAAACTCACGCATTCGTGGTTCTGTGCTGTTGAGGTATTGTTGAATTTCCAATTTGGCTTTTTCAGTTTTCAACATTTTGAGCGCGAGTAAATGATAGTATGCATTGGAATCACTGCCTTTTCGCCAAATGCGACTTGAAGCGATAATTAATTCGTCTGCTTCAGCATCTCCGAGGCGTCCTAGTCCAAGCGAGGCTTGCTGGGAAGTGCCTATGCCCCATTGCTGATCATTGGTTTTTAAAAGCTCCTGAAAAAGAGACCGGTGATTCGATTTTGGAAAAGAGGCCATGTAGGTAAGCGAGGCATATTTCCAATCGCTTGCTGGCGGGTCTTTGTAAATGCCCTCAAAAAGAATCTGAAGGGAATCAACATTGTTTGCAATAGCCATTGTGGCCAGCGGTGAAACCCTCAGTTCTGGATTAGATAACAAGGCCGGTATCTCCTTGGCTAAAATTGATGAACGACAATTTTTGTTCCATTCTGCCACCCAATAACGTGTTGCAGGGTCAGGATGGTGCAACAAATCTAGAATCAAATACACTGACAGGGCGTCTGAGCGCCCTTGCAATGCCCTGCTCAGTTTTTGCAATACACGGGGATCTGTGGCCTTTTTTAAGGTTTCAAGAACTTTTGGTAAAAGATCATCCGTAGTAAGCAAGGGCTGATCATAAACAGAGAAATTAAAGTATCCTTCCGATAGCGGTTTTGTCCGCAATAAGTAAAGCCAATGCTCGACAGCTTCGGATTTGGTGGATTTGTAGAAGCAAGTCAACAATTCTAATGAAATTGGACTGCTCTTTTGCACAAAGCGTTTCACAAATCGGAAATCCTTGGGTGAAGGGCTTTCCACCAAAGCTTCCAGAGCGATATTTTTGGTCATTGGCTGGCTCAACCATGGTTTGAGCAAGGAGCGTAGATTCCCGGCTTGAAGCTGTTTTAAAGAAAAAATCGCGTAACCTTTTTCATGTATGTCCCATTCCTGAACAGCTTTCCGCAATGCCTTTTCGCTTGCGGGTGTTTTCGTGGCGGAACCTAAAGAACGTGCTGCTAATATTCTGGCACTTCGCTTGTTGTTTTCTATTCGATTTAGTCCGGTATAGAGCAAAGAGTCTTTATTTAACCGTAGATATGCACCAAGGAAAAAATCACTCCCATGGGCTTCATGCTTGATAAGCAAATCAAATATAGGTGTAGTTTCCTGACATCCTATTAAAAATAGTGACATACCCCCCCAGTGTAATAAGGAAGCATTCTCTTCAGTCATCATCCTTTGTAACAACGGTTTTGTCATAGAACTATCTCCCACAGCACCAATTACCAAAAACGCCAATTCCCTTTGACTGGCACTATCAGAGGCCAACATTAAATGAATATTGTTGTAGTACAAAGTATCAGAACGAAATGTTCGCAACGGGAATTGCACGCCAGATACCTGAGTTGAATCACTTCGCTGATAGCGATAAGTATAAAAGGAAAGTAAATTCCTATGGCGCTCCATCATCTTGCCAAACCCGGCTGTCGAAAATTCTGAAGAGAGGGCGCGTTTAAAATCTACGCGGAATGAATCCAAACTTTGTGAAAACCCTATGTTTGTATTAAGAAAGAGCATAAGATAGAACGCATACCAAGATGGGGATTTACCGCTGTTTTGCATTTTTAAACCGATTTTCTTTGATGTACTTTTTTTTAAGGGAATATTAATCTCCTAGAGAAATCGAACTGACCCTAGTAAAAGTTGAATCTACAAAAAATGTTAAGTTTTTATAGAACAACCCCCTGAATTCCCAGTGAATACTGTTGTCCTGTACGCCATAGTCTATCAAGGTGGCTTTAGGCTTGCCATAAACATTAATTACTTTGCTAACAGAGTCTCCAGGTGATATCCCTTTTGAAGTGGAATATTTAGGGTTCGCCGCATAAATCAGGTTTATTTTAGAGGGTTTGCCTGTTTTCTCTACACATTGAGGTATTAAACCCTCCTTCATGCCAGCTTCTATAATTGCTTGGTCGCATTCAAAAGGCATCCCAATTTGAAGACCTGATTTATTGGAATAACCAGCTACTATTTTTCCAGTATCATTATTTATGATAAATTCTTTGGCAGAACAGGAGACAAGAAAAATTAACCCAAAAAACAAAAGTTGTGTTTTCATAATTGAGATGAATTTACTTTTATTGAATATAAAAAACAAAATCTGATGCATTAGAAACTTGAATTTGTCAATACAATGTGACAATCCATTCTGGGATTTGCTTCTGTGCAATGCCTATTAATCTAAATAGATGTTTTTCCCTACACCAATTGCATTGATTTGACCGGAAGATTCATAATAAATAGTTAGACCTTTGTATAACCAAGCATTACAGAGAAAATAATTCTCTCCACCTATTTCATAATTTATCTCGCTTTTTTTCCAAGGTTTTCCATATATTTTTCTTGCTTTCTCTATGCTATCTCCCGGTTTCAATCCTCTTTTCGTCATAAATTCTTGTGTTTTCTCAATTTCAATGCCCCTGAGCATCTGAGTTTCGTCATAGTTGAAAAACAGGCTTAATCCCCTTTTTCTCCAATCATTTTCATCTATATTTTTGAAATCTTCTTTGCGGAGTCCTTTTGAAAGCGGAAAATACCCTTGCTTGGTATAGCCCCCAATAATTTCACCCGATTTAACATCAACAATTGTTTCTCTAATCTTTGGAGTGCAAGACTCAAAGATAAAGAATAATACAATGCTCAAAAATGTTGTCAATTTCATATGAGTAAATATGGTTCCCTTGCCTACACTATAAAAAGTAGAGGCAAGGATTGTTAGATAAATCAAGTTATTGGCAAGTTGTGCTAGGGCCACTACCCCCTGCTGGATTCATGTATGTGTTTGGAGGTTGGTTTGCTCTTAAATCTTGACCGAGCTGAGCAGGACACAGGCCATATCCTGCCCCGCCACCGAAATTAACAATTGTTTGCGGGAAAATGTACCCAATCTTTTCCAGTTCCTTAACAGCCCAAGTTGAACAATTAAAATCATCCAAATCATAATTTGGAGCAGAACTGTATGTTTTTAAATTGGCGATTAAGTCATCAAATATAGAGTCTGGAGGATTTTCCCAGCGTACAAAAACATCAAAATCGTGTTCTGTGTCGTTGTTGAAAGCGCCTGAAGTCGGCTGTGAAAGGAGAGAATGTAAGGAGGTCGATGGATACAATCCCACATTTAAAGTGATATTATGTCCATTAATAATTTGAGTAATACTGATCCATGTATGACCGGGTCCAACAACAATTTTTTGAACCGGTCCAGACCTGCCTTCACCTTTTCAGCAGTTGCAAGATCCTTGTTGCTTGCATTCCAATAGATCAAGAGGTCTTCATATTTGAGAAGTGCCGTACTGCGAAAACAAACTCATGCCTTCCGTGCCATTCAATCCGACTTCATTGATTAATTGGCAAAAATTCAAGTCTATTGAACTGTAGCCCTGTGGAATTTCACCGATTGACTGGATGTATGGAAATAACGCTGATACTGACCCACCTTTAACGGTGGTAATTGACCCACCCGTAACGGTCCAAACTGACCCGGGTTTAACGCTCGTAATTGACCCACCCTTTGGTGGTCGGATTTGAAGGTTTAAAGTTAGGATGGATTTTGGGATTGTTTACGTCGTAGTGATTCTCCTTTTAGTTCAAAGCGATGGCTGTTTGCCAGTAATCTGTCGAGGATTGCATCTGCCAGAGTTGGGTCTGCGGCCCTGGTGTTGTAAAACGCTATGTATCAAAGATTTCCGGCCCGCTACTCGACCGCATTGACTTGCACGTGGAAGTAACCCCCGTGAGCTACGATGAACTGACCAATACCGAACGTGCCAAACTTGACAGCACTGCCATTAGAGCGCGGGTGTTGGTCGCCCGGGCTGTTCAGGCCGAACGATTCAAGGATTTGAAAGATGTATACAGCAATGCTCAGATGTCTAACCGCATGGTGAAGGAGGTGTGCCAGTTGCAACCACAAGGGTTGCAGCTACTGAAAACGGCCATGGAACGCCTGCAACTATCGGCCCGGGCGTATGACCGGATTTTAAAAGTGGCCCGGACCGCTGCTGATCTGGCGGGTAGTCCGGATATTAGGATAGAGGATTTGGCGGAGGCGATTCATTATAGGAGTTTGGATAGAGAGGGGTGGGCGGGGTAGGATATTTACATTTTTACACACATGAATTTGATATAAATTTACATTTTTTAACACGTTAATTTAACTTGGTTTTACATTATTTCTCAGATAAATTGCTAAATTTGCCCTTTATTTTGAACTAAAAGTTTGTGCATGAAAAGGACCTTGTACCAAAACCTCTTAGCCTGGAAATCAGACCAGCGGCGAAAACCCTTGCTTTTGCAGGGTGCGCGACAAGTGGGAAAAACCTGGCTCATCAACGAATTTGGCAAAAACGAGTATAAAAACTACGTTTATCTGAATTTTGAACAAGTGCCAGGCCTCAAAACGATTTTTACCCATGAACTTTCCCCTCAAAAAATCATTGAGAACATCGGTTTGTTTTTGGGTAAAAAGGTGGTTGCCGAGGATACCTTGATTTGTTTTGACGAAATTCAAATTTGCCCCGAAGCCCTCACCAGTCTGAAATATTTTCAAGAACAAACGCCTTCGTTTCATCTCATCGCTGCGGGATCGCTTTTGGGCGTCAGTTTGGGCAAAACAAGTAGTTTTCCCGTCGGGAAGGTCAATTTTTTGACGCTTTACCCTTTGAGCTTTTCAGAATATTTGGAAGCCATTGGCGAACAACTTTTGGCTGAAAAACTCCTGTTTTTGGAACTATTGCCCGATATTTTGCATGAAAAATTGCTCAACCACTTAAAAATGTATTTTTTTTTAGGCGGTATGCCCGAGGTTGTCTCTGATTACATCCAGCATCAGGACATAAATGCGGTAAGGTACATCCAACAGGACATTCTTCAATCCTATCAACGCGATTTTTCCAAATATTCCGATCCTTCCCAAGCCATAAAAGTGGCAGAAATCTGGAATTCTGTCGCGTTTCAATTGGCCAAGGAGAACAAGAAATTCATGTACAATGATGTAAAAGCCAATGCGCGTTCCACGACTTATCAGCAAAGCATCGAATGGTTGAGGAACGCAGGGCTTATCCATGTTGTTAATCAAATTCAGGCTGCCAAACTGCCGGTTTCGGGCTACGCCGACTATTCAAAATTCAAAGTATATCTATTGGACACGGGTTTGCTGGGCGCGCTCCTGAATTTATCATCTGATATCATTTTAAAGCCCAATGACCTTTTTTCAGAATACAATGGGGCTTTTGTTGAAAATTACGCCTGTCTGGAATTGTTGAAAACCCTTGCGCAAGAGATGTTTTATTGGTCCTCCGAAAGAGAAGCG
>JAUSMG010000169.1 GCA_030645295.1 Saprospiraceae bacterium
AAAGGTCTGGGTCCAGCTGCTTCCAAAATCAGTGCTTAAAAATATATTTCCATTTACATTACCTTCAACGACCCCAACAAGTTGTTGCTTTTCATTCCACGATAACTGGCCAATATTTTCGGTAAGTGGAATACTCTGCCAGGTTTGCCCGATATCAAATGAACGGTATAAAGTCCAATTGTTGACGGTCCGGCTTAAAAAAAACACCGTATCTCCTTTAGCCAGAAAACCAAGGCAGTCTGCAAAATCAAAGGGCGTTTGTATTTCGGTCCAGTTTTCTCCACCATCATCACTAAACGATATTGGGGCGCCAAATTTATTCCACAGATAAATCCGGTTTCCTGTCTGCACAATCCCCGCGGGGGCAGCATAAACATTGGCATTTTCAATCGTATCCCAGGTTATTCCACAATCACCGGAGCGCAATAGTGGCGGTCCATAAACAAAGGAATAGCCATTGGCATCTCCCAATACTTGCAGCATTTCATTGTTTATAGATAGCCACTCACCATCCTCCGCGTTCGATAGATATTGGGCAGAGGCAAAGGGCTCTTTTGTAAGGCTTCGGGCCGCTAAATTTCCACAAACACTGCCAATAGGGGCTACATTGGACACCAATCCTTTGGAACGCTCCGTCCAACTCTGCCCAAAATCTGAGGAATACATTGATTTTAGCAGATTGTTGTTTATCCAATAACCGGATTCGGTTTTTGAAAAAGTTGGGGCATTTGCGCTAGTTCCATCTTCACCATCGTAAATCTTCAAGTTTGAAAAGGGCATGTCAAGGGTTCCCCGCCAGACTCCTGTTGTGGTATGAAAAAAGAATTCGCCCTCTGCCCAGATCACTTCTTTTAAAAAACCGGAGACATGCAGTGTATCTGATTGCCAGCTGGTTCCAAAATTATGGGTCTTAAATATGGTCCTGTCGGATAAAAAAACATAGAATTTCCCATCTTGATAGGCCGCCCGGACGAATCCCGCCAGAAAATCCTGCAATCCGTCCATAGGAATGGTCTGAAAATTATCAAAATTCTCGGTGGTGGCCAATAGACCATTCCATATGCTTGAATTATCAGCACTCCAAACCCCGGCAGTGGCACCTTCGACAGCCATCAGGCTAAGATAGTGTCGATAATTGAGCGAAGATATTTGCCAGCTTTCGCCTAAATTTTGAGACGTCCATATTTTTGAATGGTTGTTTGTGCTGATTCGCAAATACAGGGTTGAATCGCCTTTAAAAATCAGGTCCGTACTTTTTGGATCGTGATTATAACTTATTCCAGGCCAATCATTTGTGTCAAAAACTTGTTCCCAGGTATTCCCGCCATCAGTGGATCTCAACGCGTAAGCCTCGAGTGGTTGTCTCCCGATCGAGCCACTATAAAATTGCAGTATTTGCCTCCGCGCCAGCACGAAGACAATGTTGTCTTTGACGAAAATATTCAGGAGTTTATGTTTTCCCAGTGCATGATTGAATTTCCAATTCTTGCCACCATCCGTAGAGTGGAACAATCCTCCGTCTGTTCCCGCAAACAATTTCCCATCCCCTTCTGCATACCTGAATACATAACCCGGTGGACCGTCTAACTGCTCCCAATAAACCGAGAGTGAGTCTGATACAATTTGGGCCTGGGCATGGGAAAAACAGGTAAAAATACTTGCTAGGACGAGTAAGACGGTACTGAGATTAGGCTTCATGAGACGGTCGATTTTGGTGAATAAAGATTGGTTTCAAATTTGGCTATAAAGAAAGTGGTTCCATGGGCCAATGATTGTTTTTTCAGATCATATGTCGGATTTCCATCAAAAAAACGCCGTTCTGCAAACCATTGCAGAACGGTGTTTTACTATGACACGGTAAATCAGGCGCCAATCGGGTTTGAAATAGCCTTGGGAAAGGATTTGAACCATTCCCGGATCAATCAGGTTTCTTCCCGCCTTTCAAAAATCCTTGTACAGACTTCAGCGTGTCCCACTGATCATTGGCTGCAAGGCTGGCCTGGGATGGCCAGGTGCCAGGGTCGTGCATCGCAAGTTGAGAGCCTGCGGCCGCAAGGATTTCCTTGAGCCGTAGCACATCAGATTCGGATAATTGGCGATAGTTATAAATGCCATACTGATTCAGCAACATTTGGATCTTAGGACCAATGCCTTCTATGACCGTCAGATCATCGCGATCGGAAGCAATAGCAGAGGAAGGCTGTGGTTCTACCTGCGCTGGAGATTTTTGTTTTGCGGGTTGTTCCGGTTTTGTTTCTACCAAAGCCACGGGTTCGAGCACGAAAACTGGTGGGGTATTTATTTCTGGCTCAGGAACAGATTCGGTCGTAAAGTGGGCTACGACGTTGACTTCTTCTTTTGGGGGCGTCTCCACTACGATCTCTTTGATTTCCAGTGGAATATCATCAGCGATTTGGGTGTCGGGAGTATAGGAGAGACCTAATTCCGTCTCCACCTGACGGTTTCGATTTTGAATTTCCGCCACCTCAGATTCCAGATAAGCGATTTTTTCGCTAAGACTGGTATTCTCCCGGTTGAGGTTTACCACCTGGGTTGCATAATTACTGTTATCTGATTCCGCAACCACAGCGCGGGTTTTGAGCGATTCTATCTCGAGACGCAGCGCCTCAAGTGTTACATTGAGACTTTGATTGTCAAGGCTCAGACGATCCAGTTCTTCCTTCAGCCGTCCCCAAAGCACCCAACCTAACCAAAGGCCAATGAAAAACGCTCCCAAGAGCATGATGAGGATTTCAAGTGTGTGCGTAGCAAATGGGTTAGTTTCAAACATTTTCTATGTTGATTTGAAAGGTGGTGATTTGTGGATGTGCTGATTTGTTTATCACTCAACCCGAATTTCGGCGCGTCTGTTAAGGTATCGACCATAGGGGGTGTCGTTGGTAGCTGCAGGCTTGCGATCGCCAAAAGATTTGCAACGGACCTGTTCTTTGGGCACCCCCTTTTTAACCAAAATATCCCGGATGCCATATGCACGACGAAGACCAAATGAATAATTATGTGCTGGCTCTCCCACAAAATCAGCGTGACCGGTAATGGTCACTTTTTCTCCTGAAGCGATAAGCTGAGTGGCAAGATTGGACAAATAGGCGTCAATGGAGGCATTGTCTTCTTTTCGGGTGGATTTGTACGGGAAATAAATGTGCATCCTGTCTTCTACTTCCTCTATCTGCACTTCATCCATTTTTTCAGGTGAAACGGGCCTGGAACTAGTCTCAACGCTGCTACCCGGTGCTTTTTTATTCGAAGCATTATTATTCAGAGGCTGAATTTCTGGGGTTTGGTTAATATCAGCGGTATCATTTCTTTCATCGGGAACGGCTACCACTTCTTCGTTTGCCGATCCACCGGCGTTTCCGCCACAAGCATCCATCAGTCCACACACATACCAGCGCCAGCATAGGACACTCCAGACGGCAAAAACGGCAAAAACGAGGGACTTTGAGTTCATAATGCTATTAGTTTCAAGATTAAAGTTTCAAGTAAAAAGCTCGGAATCCCTCCGGATTCCAACTTGCTACTTTAAACTTGTTACTGGAAGTCTGTTTCTGGGGGCAATTATCGCACACATTTTCAGGTTTTAATAATAAAATTTAAAAAAGCATGACTTTTGCGGCGCGGACCAAATTTTGAGGGACAAATATAGGTTCCAAAATTCCACGAATTTCCTAAATCCTTGCCTGCCCCCCGGCCGACAGGACAGCTATAAAAAACAAGTGCCAAGCATCGTCAGACTCAACAACGCAGACATTCGCCAAACAGATGGCAGCAGCATCCTCCAAAATATTAGCCTGAACATCGGCGAAGGAGAATTCACTTATCTCATTGGCAAAACCGGAAGCGGCAAGAGCAGTTTGCTCAAAACGCTTTACGGAGCGCTTCCCCTCGAACATGGCTCCGGGGAAGTGGCCGGATTTGATCTCCGCAGCATCACCCGCCGAAATGTCCATGAACTGCGGCGCAAACTCGGCATCGTTTTTCAAGATTTCAATTTATTGACGGACAGAAATGTGGAGCATAATCTTCTTTTCGTACTCCGCGCTACAGGCTGGGATGACCCGCTGAAAATGGACCAGCGCATCAAAGAGGTGCTTGCAGAAGTAGGCCTCAGCGGAAAACGCTCCGCCATGCCTTTCGAACTTTCCGGCGGCGAACAACAACGGGTCGTCATAGCGCGTGCGCTGCTCAACAAGCCCACCCTGCTGCTGGCCGATGAGCCTACCGGAAATCTTGATCCGGAAACCAGCGACGATGTGCTGACGCTGATGCGGAACCTCGCAAAACAACATAATACCGCCGTACTTTGCGCTACCCATGATTATCGCATACTTCAAAACTTCCCGGCACGTATACTCCGGGTGATCGGGGGGAAATTAATTGATGATGAAGGCGCAGCTTTGCGGTGAATTTTATTAACATCGAACTTAAAGTATTGGCAGCATTCGTAGTTTTGCCCGCCATTTACCCGCCGAAGCTTTAGCGTAGGCGGGTAACCTAATGACCCCAATGACCCCAATGACCCCATTTATCTCATTGTCCACATTTCACAATACATGAATCTTCACGAATATCAAGGCAAGGAACTGCTCAAATCTTACGGCGTAAAAATCCAGGAAGGGATCGTGGCATACAGCGCGGCAGAAGCCGTGGAAGCCGCAAAAAAAATGAAAGAATTATACAATTCGGGCTGGTGCGTTGTCAAAGCTCAAGTGCATGCAGGTGGACGTGGTAAAGGTGGCGGTGTAAAACTGGCCAAAAGCCCCGAGCAGGCCGGTGAAATTGCCGACGCCATGATTGGAATGCATCTCATTACCCCCCAAACCTCTGCAGAAGGCAAATTAGTACGCAAGGTTCTGGTGGCACAAGACGTGTTTTATCCGGGCGCTGCTGAGCCTAAAGAATTCTATATCAGCATTCTAACGGACCGTGGCCGTGGCTGCAACGTCATCATGTACTCCCCTGACGGAGGCATGGATATTGAAAAAGTAGCCCATGAAACTCCCGACCGCGTTTACTTTGAATTTATTGATCCAATGCTGGGCTTGCGTCCGTTCCAGGCGCAAAAAGTGGCGTTCAACCTTGGGCTGAGCGGCCAGGCATTCAAGGAAATGGTAGATTTCGTTTTGAAACTTTACGCTGCCTTTCTGGGCTCAGATGCCTCCATGTTTGAAATAAACCCCTGCCTAAAAACTTCTGATGACCGTATTATCGCGGTAGACTCCAAGGTTACCCTGGACGACAACGCACTGTACCGTCATAAAGATCTGGAGCTGCTTCGTGATAAGGATGAGGAGGATCCTGCCGATGTAGAAGCACAGGAGTTGGATCTCAATTATGTAAAACTTGACGGGAATGTGGGCTGCATGGTAAACGGCGCAGGCCTTGCTATGGCGACCATGGATTTGATCCAACTTTCCGGTGGTTCACCTGCCAATTTCCTTGATGTAGGGGGCACCGCCGACGCACAACGCGTAGAAAACGCCATGCGTTTTATCCTCAAAGACTCCAACGTAAAAGCGATTCTGATCAACATCTTCGGTGGCATCGTGCGCTGTGACCGAGTGGCTCAAGGGGTTGTAGATGCCTACAAAGCAATCGGCAAAATCCCGGTGCCCGTGATCGTTCGCCTGCAAGGCACCAATGCCGACATTGCCAAGAAAATAATTGATGAATCAGGACTCGAAGTGATGGGCGCCACCGAATTCCAGGAAGCTGCAGATCTGGTCGCGAAGGTGCTGGCTAAGTAAGTGCTGGATTTTAATTATTCGGCGGGCCCGCCTTCCCTTTGCTGCCTTCCGTCAGTAGTTCATCAGCCATCTTTACAATAGCATCCATTCGGGGGAGATCCTGGGCCAGAATCCGAAGATCCTGCTCATAGGCCTCCAGTGTGATGCCATGCATTTCAAATACTTGTTTATAATAGACCTGCATCAGGCTGTCTTTCGTATACCCGGCGAGTCCATTGGTGGCTGCTTCGGCAATGCTGAAGTCAGACATGATCCGGGCAATTTTTTCATCGGATAGAGATGGCTGCACGGGCGGCTTGAATTGGCAGGAAACTATGGTGATAAATGCGGCAAAGAAGGCAAATAGGATCGCTGATTTCCAATAACTTGCGTTCAAAACCCAACGCCTGGAGTCCTCCATTTTCATAAAACTTCTTTTGGAAAATAACAGGCTGCTACTTTGGAATTCCCCTCGTAGAATTCACGCCAGGATGGAGCGGAAGAGGTGATCTTTACAACGCCACAGGTTGGAACGTTTTCAATGAAATCATTTTCAATGAATTGATTGGCAACCTCTGTAAACGTAGGATTGTGCCCAAAAATCATAACGGTGGTTGCTGATTCGGGCAACTCACTGATAATACGCAATATTTCCTGTGGGAATGCCTCATAAATATTGGGTTCCCGAAGTACTTCTACCGGTTCCACCTTGAAAGCATCCGCGAAAAAAAAGGCTGTGGTGAGTGCTCGTTTTGCTGGACTACTGACCAGTAAATCAGGTTTAATGCCTTGTTCCACAAGCAATTGAGCCATTTTAGGCGCATCATGTAATCCACGTTCATTAAGGGGACGGTCGTGATCACGCAGCCCTGGATTGCCCCAACTCGATTTGGCGTGACGAATTAAATATAGTGTTCTCATGTTTTTAATTTTTCAACACATAACCTTGCCCGAAATGGGTGTGAATGAGTTTGTGTTCAAATCCCTTGTCCATCTTGTTGCGCAGGTAATTGACATAGACCTCTATAACGTTCGTGCCGGTATCAAAATCTACGTCCCAGACTTTTTCTGCAATTTCATTTTTGGAAAGCACTTTACCCGGATTGCGCAAAAAGAATTCCAAAAGTGCAAATTCTCTTGGGGTGAGCATTATTTCTTGCCCGGCGCGACGCACGGTTTTCGCGTCTAGATCTTGTTCTAAATCATGGAATCGGAGTATGTTTTCCGTTCGCAGCGTGGTTGTTGGGCGACGGGCCAGCGCTTTGATCCGTGCCATTAACTCTTTGAACTCAAAGGGTTTCGCCAGATAATCATCCGCGCCGGCATCGAGTCCGGTCACTTTGTCGTCCGTATGGTTGAGCGCGGTAAGGAGCAGAATGGGGGTAGCGATGCCCTCCTCCCGGAGTTGGCGACAAAGTTCAAGCCCCGTCAATCCAGGCATGGTGATGTCGGACACAATAACATCATAATCAGTTTGTTGTGCCAGGCGCAGGCCAAGCAAGCCGTCGGAAGCAGTGTTTACGGTCCAGCCATATTCCTCCACACCTTGGCGGAGGGACTGCAATGTCTTTGTTTCGTCTTCTATGAGTAGGATGCGCACAGGGCGAAAGTACGATAGCAGCGAGTTTTTTTACCAAAATGCCCAAAATTCTGCTCTACTTAGCCAGCCTTTTCAGGGTTTTGCCGACCTTCGCGGCTTCAATCGCCCATCGTGCTCAGTTTTTTCCGCAGCAATCAATTTTTCGTCGCCATTCCACTTGCGCTCTATGTGATCATAGTGCATTTGGGTGCCTTAATGGGTACTTTGCAGCCTCCGGCTCCGGCATTGGACCATGGATTGTTGTATCAGTCATGGTTTGGTTGGGTGGAAACTCAACCGTTTTATTCTGCACTGACCGCAACCTTTCTGGTTTTCATCCAGGCGGTATCGGTCAATGTATGGGCGGATGAATATCGCCTGATGGGGGAGCGAAACTGGTTTCCCGGGTTATTTTATACACTGCTAGTCAGCGCTTTACCGGATTTTCTCTTTGTTTCTGCGCCTTTGGTGGCTGCTACTTTTTTGCCGTTTTCGCTTTGGCGGATCTTCAAAGCGTATCAAAAGCCAAATGTTGCTGCGGCAATATTTGATGGGGCATTATGGATAGCCGTGGCAAGTCTGTTTTATCCCCCCAGTTTATGGCTTTTGGTGGCTGGATTCACAGGGCTTGGAGTCGTACGCGTGTTTAGATTACACGAGCGTTTTATTTTTTTTACGGGAATATTTGCGCCGTTGTTCTTAGTATGGCTTTGGTATTTTTGGGCAGACCGTGGCGTTGAATTCAGGGATGCACAATGGGGTAATTTGTTTCAAATTTATCGTTTTGATGCTGTTTTTGATGCCAAAATGCTGTATAAAACGATGCTGGTTGCTTTTCTGGCATTCTTTTCTTTACTGGGAATTGGGTCGTTGAGCAACCGTAAAGGCATTCAATCACAAAAGTTTGCAGGCGTGCTTTATTGGTTTTTAGCAGTAGGCGTGCTGTCACTTTTGTTAAGACCTGTTTGGCGATGGGAACAATTATTGCTTCCTGCAGCTGCCAGCGGAATATTGCTTTCGCATGCATTTCAAAGCATGAGAAACCGCTTTTGGGCGGAGTTGTGGCATTTTTGTATCCTGGCATTTGTACTGTTCATCCAGTTTGCAGATTATTTCATAAATCTCTCCGATTCACTGTTTTAGGTCACTCACTCACTCACTCACTCACCCACTCCATGAAATTTGGCGTTATTGTTTTCCCTGGTTCCAATTGTGATGACGACATGGTGCACGTCCTTGGCGATGTAATGGGCCAGGAGGTGGTTAAGATCTGGCACAAAAACCGCGCACTTCCGGAGGGTTTCGGACCGGAGGACTGCATAGTGCTGCCGGGCGGATTTTCCTATGGCGACTATGTACGCGCAGGTGCAATTGCTCAGTTTTCTCCCATCATGCAGGCTGTAAAAGCCCATGCTGCAGCTGGAGGTTATGTTTTCGGCGTTTGCAACGGCTTTCAAATCCTCTGTGAATCAGGGCTTTTGCCAGGTGTTTTGCTTCGAAATGGCGGACAAAAGTTCATTTGCGACAATGTCTGGATCAAAGCAGTTACCCATAATTCCCCCATTACAGCGGGACTTGAATTAGGGAAAGCGCTTAAAATCCCCATTGCGCATGCAGAGGGCCGTTATTTTGCCGATGATCAAACGCTCAATGCACTGGAGCAAAATGACCAGGTGCTTTTCCGCTATTGCGACCCGAGTGGCCAGGAAACTCCAGCATCAAACCCCAACGGCGCCACTCGAAACATTGCCGGCATATGCAATGCTGAGCGCAATGTGTTTGGCATGATGCCCCATCCGGAGCGTGCCAGCGAGGCAGTTTTGGGCAATACGGATGGCCTGGGACTTTTTGAATCGTTATTGGCTTCTGTGGAGAGGGTTGAGGGTTGAGATTGTTGAGATTTTTCACGCAACAACCTCAACAATGTCTACGATCTCAACCCTCAACTAACTCAATCCTCAATCCTCTCACCCTTCTCATGAAAAAACTCATTGTCATCGGAGGGGCTACGGCTACGGGTAAGACCGCGCTTTCCATTCGTCTGGCGCAACATTTCCGTACAGAAATACTTTCCGCCGACAGCCGCCAGTTTTACCGGGAGATGAGCATAGGAACCGCAAAGCCAAGTCCTGCAGAACTGGCAGCTGCGCCGCATCATTTCATTGATATACTGTCTGTTGCGGAGGATTACAGTGTGGGCGATTTTGAACGCGATGCGCTGGCCATACTACAAGGCATTTTTATTGAAAAAGACGTAGCTATCCTCGTTGGTGGCTCAGGTCTCTATCTTCGGGCGGTTTATGAGGGACTGGATAAGTTCCCTGAAATTTCCCCGGAAACCAAAAAGCACCTTGAAGAAGCGGAAAAATCTGGCGGCCTCCAATGGCTTCAGCGCGAACTTGCCGAACGCGACCCGCTCCAATTTTCCAAAATTGACCAGCAAAACCCTGCCCGCCTGCGCCGTGCCCTGGAGGTTTGCCTCGAAACAGGCCAGCCTTATTCCTCCTTTTTACAACAAAGCGAACGAAATCCACGGACCTTTCAGCCTATCTATATCTTGCTTGATTTGCCACGCCCGGAACTCTATGCCCGCATAGAATCCCGCGTGGACGCAATGATCGCAGCCGGGTTGGAGGAGGAGGCGCGTGGGTTATTGCAATACCGCAATCGGCCTCCTTTGAGTACCGTGGGCTACGAAGAGTTTTTTGACTTTTTTGATGGCGAACTTAGCCGCGATAAGGCCATTGACAAGATCAAGCAGCATTCGCGGAATTATGCCAAGAGACAAGTCACCTGGTTTGCCAAACATGGAGATTGGAAGGTTTTCAGACCCGAGGAAGAGGCTGAAATTTTGGAATTTGTGAAGTTGCGGGTAACGTAAGGTATTTGTACTTGTTCTGAGCCCCCAAATGTCTATTATGCCTATTTTTTATACAGTAGTGGCCTTTCTCGCCTGCCATTTATAAAAACATTACTATCAATAATTTTTGTGTAAAGGATTAACTTTTTCTCATAACAGATCATTCGATTTTCAGAAATATCAAAACTAAACGAACAAGCTGGTTTCCATCTATTTATTGAGCTTATTGCCTCAAAGATGATTTCATTGCACGAATTACAGAGAGAATCTTTTGAAACAAAATCAACTGACTTCGCTACTCCAAAAGTATCAATCGTAATTGCAATCGCGATATCGCTAGTTGTCAATTTCTCTTTCTTTAGTAATAAATAAAGTCTCGAATCAAGATATCTTTCCAAAAACAATGCACCACCAAAACAATAGTCTTCAGCACAATCTAGGCAAATTTCATCCAAAATTATGGTGTCTTTGCATAGAGTTGGGAAAGCTGCATTTGTTTTCTGCGCAGATAAACCCGAAGCAAATATCACAAACAATATCAAAAGCGAACTTTTCATATATGAAACGCTATTTATTGTTAATTGAATGATTTTCACCGTTTCCCCTCTACAAAACCGTTATATCCATTCATCAAAGATTGGTACAAAAGTTTACCTTGTAAGGCATACCCCGATTTGGTATAATGCACTGAATCTGAGGTCATTAAATGATGCGATTTCCATTGCACGGAGGAATTTTTCCCACCGGTAAAATTGAATAGATCCCACAATGCGAAGCCTTTTTCCAGGGCAAATTCACGGATCACCTTGCTTGTTTCGGCCATGTGCGGATTCAGGCCTCTGCCGCGCAAATAAGAATCGGCGGGTGTAGTGAGCATAATGCGCGCGCCGGGGCTACTCTCCAGAATTTGTGCGGTAAGCAGTTCCATGGTGCGGCGCATATATGCCGGTTCGGTATTGCCCTGACTTTCGTTGGTGCCAAAGGATAAGATCACGAGATCAGGTTCAAGGTCTGCAACCTGTCGGGCAAAGTATTTGGCACGGGCAAAATCCATGTATTTCGCGCCATTTACACCAATAGAATGGTAAAGCACCCCGCTCAATTCGTTTTCAATGGCGATGCCGTCCAGGGTAAGGGTCTTCTGTTGTGGAGCAGTTTTTTTTGCGGCAATGGTAACGGAACCCACCGGACGATCGAAATAAAATGAGCGTGCGTAATCGTCTTCTATAAAAAGTTGGGCGATCTGATTGGAGGTTTCATCACGCACTTCCACGTCGTATTCCAGGGCAGTTTTACGTTGAAATATGGTAACTTTTGTAAAAAAACGACTTTCAGCAGTGGCAGTATCCCTAAGGCGAAATGTCAACTCTGCATAGGGATTAAGGGTGGTCAATTTTAAGCCGGCAGCCCCGAAATTGGTTTCAGGGGAAAGATCGCGCTGGCAATTTGCCCCCAACCACTTACTATTGGTCTCCGCTAAAAAATCTCTCGCGCCATTCGTTTGCGCCAACTTGTAAGGGAATAAAAGGCCTCTGCCTGCATCTCCAAATTCACGCTGCAAGCGATCCCGTACTTCTCTGGTGAGAAAATCCCCCAGAATATGGGAATCGCCGATGTGCACGATATTTATTTTTTTCCCGCCTTGGGTACGCTGGGTATAAAGCTTCTGATAAACAGGCTCGAGATAGCTTGCGTTCTCAATCGCATTGTCGTCCTGCCGGATGAAACTGTATCCGGCCCCAACGGTATCGATGTCCGTTATTTGAACATGGGGTGGACGGAACTGTGATTGGCACTGCCCCATAAAAAGGAGGAAAAAAGCGGAACAGGCCCACAGGCGTAGTCGGGTAAAGGGAGGGTACATAGTTCAAAAATCAAAAAGGCTGTTTTCGGGGGCTTGGCGAGTGTCAAACAAAGCCAGCACGGTTACACTATTATCAGAATATCGGTAATATAAGCGGCGATGACGACCTATCAAAACATATCGAATGTTGCTGCTTTTTGCAGAAAATCTGCCGCTTTCGGGGTGCTTGCTCAAGCGATTTTCTTGCTCATAAACTTTTTGGATGAAGTTTATTGCACCTTGAACCGACAGATTTTTGCATACTGTTCTTCGGTAAGGCCGTCATACTCCGATTTGGAATCTGCTGCAGACAAGAGGCGCAACATGAACGCCCTTATTTTTTCCAAATGGCTTTCCTCGTTCACCTGTGCAAGCAGGTCGTGGAGTTCGCCTTTCATTTCTAAAATACTCATAACAAGTTTGTTTTTAAATTTGTAAAGCAAAAGTACAAAACCTATCATCATTGTGCTTGCCTGTGCGCACGCCAATTGGCCTGTTCCTGCAAAAATAACTTAGCCATCATGATTCCTACCACTTTGCCGCCATCATGGGTGAGGTGGGTATAATCGGTGTTCGCCAGCCGTGGTTTTTGGTGTGCAAAACGGAGCATCGTGTTGGGGCCTCCTATGCCCCAGAAGAGATCGTAGAAGAGCAGGCCGTGTTTTCGCGCTAAACTACGCTGCATTTTTACAATGGCGGGTACTCCGCGCATGGTCATGATTTCTGTGCCGTCCTTTCCACCCCGGTCGCCCACACTTACCACTAAAATTGGTTTGCCAGGAAAGCAGGCTTTTAAATGCTTAAACGTGCGATCCAGTTCGGCCTCGTACCATTTTACATTAGTCAAAGTATTGGTCACGGCGTTTAGCCCAACCTGTAAAACGATCAAATCATATTGTTGAACAGCATCAAATTGATGAATAAAAGCTGGATCAAGCAGTTTTAAGGGGCCGCCGCTGTTGCCGCGCACAGAAAAATTGTCGAGGTAGATCCCGGGACCACTTTCCAGCGTTGCGCCGTAGACCAGTAGGCCGCTGGTTTCCGGAAAACGAATGGCAAAGGCGTTCGTACCCAGGGCGCTGCCCTTCCATTTCCAGGTGCCGAGTCGGTCGGGTTTTGCGGGTAAAATTTCCTCGTGCGGAGACTCACCTCCAGCCTGCCACACAAACTTGCTGGCTGTTTCAGCCGTGTAAAAAAAGCGTACCTGGCTCCAGCGCTGCGTATGTTTGAAATAACTAGCCCCTTCATAGTGGGCTTTGGCATCCGGTTCCGGGAGGTAAGCGTAACCGTTCAGACCCAATTTCGGGCGATTTTCCGACTTTTTTATGATCGAATAAGCAGTCCAGCCGCGGAAATTGTGCTTTAAAGTGCGCTTAAACTGGGCTACTTCAGAGGTAATGGGGACAAAGCCAACCCCGGCTCCCCCCCAGGCTGTTTGCAGTGAATCCCTCAAATCACCTACCAAAATATCCCCTTCCACAAAAGAATCTCCGTACCAGGCTACCCGAACGGTGCGACCCCGGGAAATGGAGTCTATGGCAGCAAAAAAACGATTAAGTCCTTGCTGATCAAAGGAATAGTCTTCAATTGTTTTTCCAAAAAAGGTAGAATCTTTGGCAGGAATTACGCGGATCGAATCCGCAAATGCAGCAGCAGAATCCAGCCGGGTATTTGAATTGGAATCCTGAAGATAGTATTCGGTCGTATCTGGGGCGGGGAGGGGAGCCGAAAGAGTGAACGGATCCATGGAACTTGTATCCCGCACATCAGCAAAAATGTCCATCTTGCGGAGCTCGAAATCGCCTAAAGTCATGCCGCCTGGCAGTACGGATAGACCCGTGAGCAGGATTAGAACCAGTATGGCAAGGGAAAGAGATTGGCCTGTGTAGTTTTTTTCCATTGGGTTATCTAAAATACATTAGGACGGCGCCAAAAGCAGTGATCAGCGCCAAAAGCACGGAGGCCATTTTGATCGAATACCGCATGTGGCGTACAAAAGATTCGATCTCATTTCGAAACTGCGGGTAACGGGGCAGTATTTCGTCCTCCAGTTTCTGGCGGTTGAAAATATGTGCCGCGCCAAACTCAACTTTGTTGCGCACCAGTACGCCATATACTTTGAGTACTTTGGCCCGGAAGTAGACATTTACGAACAACATGGCCACAAAAAGGCCACCAACAATATAAAGCAGGAGGGTGTACATGGCACAAAGGTAAAACGCACAAAGGTGCTCCTTCAACTTTACCCAACTTTTACACGGCAATTCTGTTCGAGTCCCGAAATTTGTGCTTTTACCCGCCATAGCCTTCTAGGGCGAAGGCGGGCTAAAAATCCCGATATCAATGCCATCATGCAAGAAGAAGAAAAATCCCGCCCCAAACTCACCCGCGAAAGCCTTCGCGAAGCCCTGAAAATCTTTGTTTACATCCGTCCGTACAGGGTCCAATTTATTTTTGGATTGGTCCTGCTGTTCCTCGGAAGTACCGTTTTTTTGGTTTTTCCCGCCTTAATTGGCCGTTCCCTGGACGTTGCTCAAGGGAATATTCCACAGGACCTTGACCTGCCCAGGATCGGTATGTGGCTGATCCTGATCCTTGTATTTCAAGGCATTGTGTCGTACCTCCGCGTCATGATGTTCGCACAGGTGAGCGAACGAGGCACCGCCGACATCCGGGTGGCGCTCTACAAAAGACTCATTTCGCTGCCCATTGTATTTTTTGAAAAAAGCAGGGTGGGTGAACTGGTCAGCCGACTTACCAATGATGTGGAAAAACTTTACAACACGTTTTACTTCGTGCTCGCTGAATTCCTCCGCCAGATCATTATTTTGGTTGGCGGTATCGCCGTTTTGTGGTGGATGTCGCCCCGCCTGGCGTTTGTGATGCTCGTTACTTTTCCGGTGATCGTGATCGGCGCAATGGTATTCGGTCGATGGGTGCGAAAACTTTCCAAACAACGTCAGGATAAGTTGGCAAACACCAATACGATCCTCGACGAGACCCTGCAAAGTATCCATGCCGTCAAGGCTTTTACGAACGAACTCTTTGAAAGTCAACGCTATGGACGTTCCAATGCAGCGGTCGTGCAGGTGTCCATGCGTTACGCAAAGGGGCGGGCGATATTTGCCGTCTTCATCATTACGATGCTGTTCGGGGCCTTGTTTTTCGTCATTTTATACGGGATGAACATGGTGCAAATAGATGCTGGATTGCCCGTGGGTACGCCCGGAAAATTTACAGGCGGCGATCTGATCGCATTTATTACCTACACAGCAGTAATTGGCGGCAGTATCGCCAGTTTGGGGAATTTTTACACCGAGCTGGTCGGCGCAGTAGGCGCAACAGAACGCATACGTGAAATTCTGAAATCACCTTCTGAGATTGAAGAACGATCCCGCGGTGGCGTACTTGCTGGCCGTTTTCGGGGAAATATCTCTTTTGAAAATATCCAGTTCTCCTACCCAACCCGCGCAGATGTAGAAGTGTTGAAAGGAGTAAGTCTCAACATTCCCGCCGGCAAAAAAGTCGCCATTGTTGGACAAAGCGGCGCTGGAAAATCCACCATCATGCAGTTGCTGCTGCAATTTCATTTTCCGACCACCGGGAAAATTCAGATGGATGGCCGGGATATTTTCGATTATGAGCTGGAATCTTATCGCCACAATTTTGCCATTGTGCCTCAGGAAGTTATCTTGTTTGGCGGCACGATCCGGGAAAATATTCTGTACGGAAAACCAGATGCCACAGAGGCAGAGATCATTGAAGCGGCCAAACAGGCCAATACCTGGGATTTCATCACAATGTTCCCGGATGGACTGGACACGGTGGTGGGGGAGCGGGGCATTAAACTTTCCGGGGGACAACGCCAGCGAATTGCCATTGCCCGGGCTATTCTACGGAATCCGAGCATTCTGTTGTTGGACGAAGCCACCTCTTCCCTGGATGCAGAATCAGAGAAAGTGGTGCAAGAAGCGCTCAATAGACTCATGGTGGGTCGCACAAGTATTATCATTGCGCACCGATTGGCGACAATTCGGGAAGTCGATTGTATTTATGTGCTGGAACATGGCCATATTGTGGAACAAGGTACCCACGATGAACTCTCGGTAAAATACGATGGGGTGTATTCCAGCCTTGCAAAACTTCAATTTGAATCTTAAGACAAAAATTTCTGTGAAACATCTGCGTATCAAATCTGTGTAACATCTGCGTGAAATAAATACCGTAGGACACCGTCCGAGACAAATTTCGCACAGATGTTACACAGATTTGATACGCAGATGTTACGCAGATTTAAAAATATCAATAATGGCAAAAACAACCACAAAACCCACTCCTACAGCGAAGAAAGTGGCGGATAGTAAAACGGTCATGACCGAACTCATCATGCCCAACGACACCAACCCAATGAGTCACCTGATGGGTGGCTACTTGATGCGTTGGATGGACATTGTGTGTGCAATTTGCGCCGGAAAACACTGTGAAGCCCATGTGGTGACGGCTGCGGTGGACCATATTTCCTTCCAAAGGCCGATTTACCTGGGTGATGTGATCACCCTTGAAGCGTCGGTGACCAGGGCATTCAACACCTCCGTGGAGATCTTTGTTGAGGTTTTTGCCAACGACATCAAAGGTCAAAAGCCAAGGCGTTGCAACCATGCCTATTTCACTTTTGTCGCAATGGACGATAAGAAAAAGAATCCCGTGCAGGTGCCTCCAGTGTTGCCTTTATCCAGCGAAGAACAGCAACTATTTGAGGGTGCTGCCCGTCGCCGGGAACTTCGGTTGATACTTTCCGGACGCATTAAAGCGAAAGATGCCACCCTGCTTCGACAGTATTTTACCGATATCTAAGCACAAAACTGCTCACTACCTTCGCCGCCATGAATGGTTCTGTCCGTCAATCCTTTATTTCCGTGGTTGGAGTGTTGCAATCCCAACACGAGGTTCGGCAATTGTCGGCCTGGCTAAGCGGGCTTTATGGCGAATTATCCACCAATTTCAGCCATTTTGAGTTTGTATTGGTGAACAATGGCTGCGACATACCCGGGATAGAAGACGCCGTTCAGCCGCTGCCGGAAAACCTGCGAAAAAACATCTTTTTGCTCAATTTGAGCACTCCGGTCAATCGCGACAATGCAATTTTGGCCGGATTAGACCGCGCCAACGGGGATTACACCGTAGTTTTTGAATTTGATTTTGTTGAAAAACCAAGCCTTGTAACGCAGTTGTGGGAACTCGCCCAAGCCGGCAACGACATCGTCTATCTCCGTACCAAAGAGCGGCGTTTGTCCCTGGCCCATCGGCTGTTGTACAAGGTTTTCTACTTCATACTGCGCCGTTATTCCCAGTTGCGCATTGACCCATGGGCCCACCATACACGCTTGATCAGTCGGCGCGCACTTAATTCACTGCTGCGCCTGCGGGAAAACAGCCGTTATCTTAAAGCAAACTATGCTCTGGTGGGCTATTCTACAGCCAGTATTTTGGTCAAAGAGCCCTTACATCCAGATCTTGCGGTGGGTTTCAGCGAACAAGTGCGCACGGCCATGGTTGCGGTGACCTCTTTTACCACGTTCCTGCGCAGCCTCTTGTTGTGGATCTTTCTGTTCTCCGTTTTGGTGGCCATTGTGGCCATTTTTAATGCCGTAAAAGTCAAAATTACCAACGTGGATATCTTTGGAGAGCACGTCGAAAGCCTCTCGGGCTGGGCATTTCTGGTGGTCTTGATGTCCGTGTTTTTTGCACTTACTTGCCTGATACTCTATGTGATGAGTATTTATTTATCCAATATTTACAGCGAAATCAAAAATCGTCCGCTTTACATCATTGAATCGGTGAGAAGGTTTTAATCGCAAATCCCATGTCTCCGCTCGAAATTCTCCAAAAGTACTGGGGCCATCAAAGCTTCCGGCCATTGCAGGAAGACATTGTGCGTTCCGCACTGGATGGGCGCGATACGCTGGCCTTGTTGCCCACGGGAGGCGGGAAATCTATCTGTTTTCAGGTTCCGGCGCTTTGTCAGCAGGGCATTTGCCTGGTGGTGTCGCCACTCATTGCCCTGATGAAAGACCAGGTGCACAACCTGGATCGGCGCGGTATTGCTGCTGCGGCCATTTTCTCCGGCATGAGTCACCAACAGATCGATATTGTCTTTGAAAACGCCTGCAACGGACAGTACAAATTCCTATATGTCAGCCCCGAACGATTGCAGACGCCTATGGCCCGCGAGCGCATCAAACGCATGAATATCAATCTGTTGGCAGTCGATGAGGCGCATTGTGTAAGCCAATGGGGATACGATTTTCGGCCACCGTATTTGCAGATCACGGAGATTCGGAAGCTGATTCCTAAAGTGCCGGTACTGGCGCTAACGGCGACTGCCACCGCTGAAGTATTGGAAGATATTCAGGATAAACTGGGCTTCCGGGAGCGGAATGTTTTTCGGCAGAGTTTTGTACGCAGCAATCTTTCCTACTCGGTTTTGTATGAAGACCGGAAACGGGAAAAACTCATCGATATCCTGCGTCGGGTTCCCGGAACCGGGATTGTGTACGCCAGAAGTCGCGGAGAAACCAAGGAGATCGCTCATTTTCTGGTGAAAAACGGCATCAACGCCGACTTCTACCATGCAGGTTTACCCGGCGAAGAACGCAGCGCCAAACAGGAGGCCTGGATCGCAGGCAAGTCCCGTATCATCGTGAGTACCAATGCTTTCGGGATGGGCATCGACAAACCGGACGTACGGATCGTGGTGCACCTCAACCTGCCGGATACGCTCGAAGGATACTTTCAGGAAGCCGGGCGTGCTGGTCGCGACGGACAAAAATCCTACGCCACGCTGCTGTACGCTCCGGGCGATGGCGCAGCCCTTCGCTTTCATTTGCAGTCCGCTTTTCCGCCGATGGAATTGGTGCGGAGGGTGTATCAGGCCCTGGGCAGTCACACGCAATTGGCGATTGGGGCTGGGCTGGGGGAGAGTTTCGATTTTGACCTCTCACATTTTTGCCATGTTTTCAAATTCGATCAGGCGCCCACCCATGCTGCCTTGCGCTTGCTTGAATTGGAAGGCTGGATCTTTATGAGCGATGCTTCCGCTTCACCGGCGCGCGCGCATGTCACGGCCACCCGAGAGGAACTGTACGACTACCAGATTCGCAACAAACAGGCCGATACCGTACTGAAAACCCTGCTTCGCGCCTATCCGGGAATGCAATCCGATTTTGTGGACATCAGTGAAATGGTAATCGCCAAATACGCCAAATATCCGGTTGAGGTGGTACAACAACTATTGCAAACCGCTCAAAATGAGGGTATTATACTCTATGAGCCCCGCAAGGAAAAGCCGCAACTGACCTTCACCCGGGAGCGGGTGGCGGCTGAAAATCTTACCATTGATCTCCAAAAATTCAATCTCCGAAAACAACGCGCCGAAGAAAGGGTAGAACGCGCCATTCGCTTTGCGGAAACCCGACAGTGCCGCAGCCAGCAACTTTTGGCCTATTTCGGTGAACCGGAGAGCAAAGCCTGCGGTATATGCGACGTTTGCACCGGTCGCCACAAGGTGGAACTTCCTGCTGCCGGGTTTGAAGCGTACGAGAAAAAGATCCGCGAAGTACTCCGCCATGAACCCCTTCCGCTGGAAGAGATCCTGAAAGCTTTTGCGCTCAAACGACACGATGCGGTGGCCCAAGTGCTGAATTATCTGCTGGATGAAGGGAAACTGGTGATGGGCGAGGAGGAAAAGATCGGCTTGAATTAAGCGCATGCGTTTTCGAGGAAATCCAAAAAGGTTTTGTCGTCTTTGGATTGGGCCAATATCACTTTTGCCTGCAAATAGAAATGCTCCCGTTCTTCCAGTTTTTGAGCGATAAAATCCTGAAGATCATGGTCTTGTACCTCGGCGAGTAAGGGCCGAAACTCTTTTTCCTGGTGCAAACGCTCCGCCAGCAGGGTAGGGGACGTTTTTAGGTAGACCGTTGTCCCGATCTCGTTCATCCAGTCCAGATTGTCAAAAAAACACGGCGTCCCACCGCCCGTTGCGATGATGGACCTGGGCAAATCCTCCAGCGCTTGCAAGGCATCGCGTTCCAGGACCCTAAATCCATGCTCTCCCTTTTCAGCAAAAATTTGTGCGATACTTTCCCCTGACTTCTGGCTGATCCAATCGTCGAGATCGAGGAATGGCAGGCCGGTTTTTTTCGCCAGAAGTCGTCCCCAATGCGTCTTGCCACAACCCATAAAACCGATGAGAAATAGATGGTTTCCGGTTTGCATATCGTTTTGATGGTGAAAGGTTTAATGCAAAGATAGCCGACTTACCTTTGCGGTTCTCACATTCACACAAAACATACTTTTGATGAAAAATAGCCTTTTTTTGCTCCTGATACTTGCCTTTGCCTGGACTGCTTGTCAAAATGACAGCGCCGGAGTACAAGAAACACGGGGTGGCGGTCCCAACAGCGAACTGATACGCAACCCGGCCACGGCCAACATGCCCACCGATACGAATCTCCTGGCCCGGATCACTTTTGAGCAGGCAGAGTTTGATTTCGGGACCGTAAATGAAGGCGATGTGGTAGAACACACCTTCAAATTTACCAATACGGGCAAGGTGCCGCTCACGATTTTAAAATGCCGTTCTACTTGTGGTTGTACGGTGCCAGAGTGGCCCGAAGCGCCGATTCCACCTGGAGGCACAGGCTCAATCAGAGCCAAGTTCAATACCGAAGGCAAAACCAACGAACAGCAAAAATCCATTACGGTTACTGCGAATACTTACCCAAATGAGAGTAAAGTGGTATTGAAGGGGGTGGTAAAAGCGGTGAAGAAGTAGGTTTTTTGGACATTTCGGTATGAAAAACGGTGTTTCGGTAACGGGACGCCTTTTTGTTTGTTTGGATTATCTTAAATCATGTGAATAGGGGGCAAATAACACGTAATCCCCGGCAATTCAGGACGCACAATCTACCACTTGCCTTTTCCTGAAAATAAATATACTTTGAGATACAAAGTTATTTTAAATTTCCTTACTTTTGCCTGCCATTTAACCTAAGTGCTGCCAGATAGAGTTTTCTCTCGGAGCCAAATTTGGGGCAAACTTGGATTCCTATAGTATGCACCAATGCAAAAATTTACTCTATAAAAAGGCTATGACTCTCTTCCGTCTTACCGCTTACGCCCTTTTTGCGACTTTTTTCCCCTCAACCGGCATTGTTCCGACCTATAAAGAACAAACGCCGAAACCACCCATCACCATCGTGACCGACCCCAGCTGGGACGTGAGCGGCCAAAAGACCCATTTCGGTGAATACCCGCTGTCGGCCGAGCAGACCGCCTCGGCAACCTCGCCCCTGTATGGCGGGACCTATAAAGCAGTGGTCGCGGATCACAACGGGCGGGGGAAGATCATTCCTGGCTCCATGCCGATCTGGCGTAGCTTTAAGGCTGACAGGAAGGGGGAGGCCTACCAGTTTCGCAAGACCGTGCCACTTGGTGCTGACCCCGTCCGGAAAATTACCCTGGAAGTCAACTGCGACGATGTGGCGCGCATTTATATCAACCAGCGTCTGGTCAGTGTCGAAAAGCGTGATGGAAAGTTGAAAGACGGGAACGATGATTGGTTCTTGTTCCGTAGTGTAAGCGGCTTTATGTTCGACAGAATCTACACCTACGACGTGACGGATTACTTTTTCACGAATGTCACCAACACCATTCTGGCCGAGGCCATGAGTATGACCTTTGCTGGTAGCCACGCCTACTTCAGCACTAAAATCGTGATCGAATTTGATGCACCTCAGCCACCGGTGTTGGCAATAGTGAAAAAGAAAGCGGTGACCAAACGACCCTCCTCCGCTGAGGCTACGGCGGGTAAAGCGGGTAAATCTACTAAAATCGTATTCGAGGCAGACCGAGATCCAGAGATCGATAAATTGGATGTCGGGAGCATCCTTGAACTCGGACACGTCTTTTTCAAGGTCAACGACTACCAACTCGACTCCGCTTCTTACCGCACACTCACCGCGCTTGCCACGTTCCTGAACCGCCATCCAAGCCTAAAAATCGAAATTGGGGGCCATACCAATCTGCGGCCCAACGATCAGTTTGCCGCTGAACTTTCCGCAAACCGCGCGCGAACCGTAATGCGCTTCCTGACAGACAAAGGGGTTGCCGTTGATCGGGTGACCTATAATGGCTACGGAAAATCTCAGCCGCGCGTCAATGCCATTTCCAAAGAAGCCGATCGCGCGAACCAACGGGTAGAGGTGAAGATTTTGGAAAAATAACAGTATGGTCATAAACGCGATGCATTCAAGCGCCCAAACGGCGTACTGGCATGTCTCAAGGCACTATTCACACATTAGCAGCGCGTGGTTTTTCCACATTTTTTGGTATTTGTGGAAATAAATCATCTCACCCGCCCAATTTGGGGCTCGAAACAACAAAGTAAACGCATGAAGAATTTTTCCACCTTTCGAATCCGCTTAGTCGGCCTCGCGTTGGCCTTCGGTCTGAATGCCCTGGCCCAAACCCCGGTCGACCCCGCCCTGGCCCAGGCCCTGCAACAAAAGCTCGACAGCTGCCTGACGGCCTTTAACGTGCCGGGTATTTCCTGCGCCATCATCTTGCCCAACGGGCAGGAATGGCAGGGTACCGCCGGCTTGAGCGATATTAATACGTTCGAATCCATGAACACCAGCCTGTTGTTCCATCAGGCCAGCGTGACCAAGATGTACGTAACCGCGGTGGTCATGCAGTTGGTGGAGGAGGGTCAGCTTTCGCTGGACGACTCGTTGGGTACCTATCTGCCACCTTTTCCCAACATCAACGGCAAGATCAAGATCCGCAATCTGCTCAATCACCGCAGCGGCATCTTTAATTACACGGAATACCCCCAGTTTGGAAGTTTCTGTTATTTTAATCCTGAAGCAGAGCGGACGCCCGAGGAAATTATCACCAGCTACGTCCAGGCGCCTTATTTTCCCGAAAACGGCGGGTTCCACTACTCCAACACCAATTTCATGCTCCTGGCTATGATCGTCGAGGCCATTACCGGGCAACCGATCGCAACGGAACTGCGCAACCGCTTCCTTGAACCCCACAGCCTTAACCAGACCTTCCTGCCCCTGACCGATTCCATCGCCGGACCCAAGGCCACCGGCTGGACGTTGGGGCCTAACCCCGGCGTGTACGATACTGACGCTGCGCCGTTTTTGACCAACTGCTTCATGAGTCAGGCCTTCGCGGCCGGAGCGCTGGTGGCGCAGCCGGTCGAAGTTGCGCGCTTTACCCGCTTGCTGCACGGCGGCGACCTCGTCGCCGACTCGCTCGTCGCGAAGATGCAATCCATCATCGGCAATAACTACGGGCTGGGCACCATGCGCTTTACGTACAACGGGCGTACTTACTATGGGCATAACGGCCAAATCAGCGGATTCACCACGCTGACCATATACCGGCCCCAGGACAGCGTGACCCTATCGCTCGGTATCAACCGGAGTCAGGCCCCGCACGGGCCGATCGCCGCCGCCCTCCTCCAGGTCATGTACACGTACCTAACCACTACCGGGACTGCGGAAGCGACGGCAGCAGCCCTCGCCATGTCGATCCGGCCCAATCCCGCTTCCGGCCGGGTCTATGTCGGCGGAACCACCGGGAGTGGAGGGGATTTTCGGGTGGAAGTTCTGGATCTGTCCGGACGCAGGCTGCTGGAAATGGATGTTCCAAACGTGCCGCCCGGTAGATTCGAGGTGCCTGTAAAAATCGACGGATTGGGACCTGGGTTGTACGCATGCAGGCTGCTGAACGCGGACAAGATCATGGTAAAATACATTACTATTTTCTGATCAGCCCTTAGAAGAGCATGCCTGACTTATACAGGAAAACATTCCCTGACCGTAGACACTAGGACATTTCCGTCTGGAGTATATTTTTGCACTCAAAACCGTTAGCAGCAAGCTGGTGCAGCGCTGGGTTGTCTCGCAGTAAAATAACTCCGCCCGGCATAGGCTACTCCGTTCAGCGTTGTCCTATTCACTTCATCTAAATATCCAAAAATGGTCTTATCTACCCTGCGTCTCCCTTTCCTGCTTTTTCTCCTGGTCCTTACGAACAGCCCTAGCTGGGCCCAAACGGGGATTCCATCGCCACAGATGGCCGCCTGCGATGGTTTGGTCAGCGACTTTTTAAGTACCTACAACATCCCGGGCGCGACGTTCGCCATGACCAAGAACGGAAAACTGGTCTATTTGCGCGCCTTCGGTCAGGCCGATCTGGCCGGAACCGAGCCTACCCAACCCTACCATCGGTTCCGGATCGCCAGTCTGTCCAAACCCATCACCTCCGTGGCGATCATGAAGCTTCGGGAGGAAGGCCAGGTCAGCCTGGACGACCAGGTATTCGGCCCGGGCGGATTGCTGGAAAACCACCCGGATCTATCGGGCGTCGCGATCAGCGATGCCCGGATTTATGATATTACCGTACAGCAGTTGCTGGAGCATTCGGCAGGATGGAACCGAACTATCTCCTGCTTCCCCGCTCCGACACCCCCTTACCCCTGGCAGCAATGGGGCTGCGACCCCATAGATGCGCCGCTTTACCTATCGCAGGTGACCAATACCGCCAATCCGGTTTCCGAGGAAGCGCTGATCCGGTTCCTTCTGGAAAAAGGACTGGATTTCGACCCCGGAACGGCTTATGCGTATTCCAACATCGGTTATCTGATCCTGGGCGAAATCATCGAGACCATAACCGGGCTTTCCTATGAACAATACGTGCAGGATCATATTCTGGCTGGTCTGGGGATTTGCGATATGCACCTGGGAAAAAACTTATTCAGCGAACAACTGGAGCGCGAAAGCGAATATTTAGGCGATTGGGGTACCAAGTTGTCGTGCTATGGCACCGGCGAGAATGTCCCCTGGGAATACGGCGGAATGAATGTAGAAGCCATGGATGCCCACGGCGGCTGGATCGCCACTGCCCGTGACCTGGTGCGGCTGCTGGTCGCGGTCGACAAGTTCAATACCAAACCCGATATTCTGACGGCGGCCTCGATAAATACGATGATTGCGCCGTCTGCCAATGATCCATATTATGCCAAGGGCTGGAGCGTCAATCCCGCCAATAACTGGTGGCATACCGGGCTGCTTCCCGGCTCGACGAGCATTATGGCCCGTACCAGCAACGGCTATACCTGGGCCCTCCTCCTGAACCGGGCCATCACCGGACCCCAAAGCAACAATTTCTGGAGCGCGTTCGATGGGCTGCCCTGGAACTGTATCGCAAGCACGTCCAGTTTTCCGGCGTACGACCTACTGCTGGCCCCGGATCAAAATGCTGCCGACCTCGCGTTTTCTGCGGTTACCGACCAATCCGCCACCGTAAGCTGGACCAATGGCGACGGCAGTCACCGCCTGCTGGTAGCGCGCGCGCTTGGCCCGGTGGATCATTTTCCGCTGGACGGGACTGCGTATCCGGGCAACGCCAGTTTTGGTTCCGGATCGGATCTGGGTGATTCTTCCTACGTGGTTTATAACGGCAGCGGCAATTCCATTACCGTCACCAATCTCGATCCAGATAAGCAGTATTACTTTCGGTTATTTGAATTTAACCAAAACAACGCTACCGGTAATCTGCCCTTGTACAAGTTGTGCAATAGTGAACATAAAAACGTGCAAACCACACAGGTTACGGCCATGCACGAGCCCAACGGCCAGATCCACCGGGTATTCCCCAATCCGACTACTGGAAATCTGACCCTTAGCGCCCTGCATGAACTGCACGACGCCGAAATCAACCTTTTGAATCCTTTAGGGAAAAACGTTCAGCGCTGGACCGGGGTGAATGGCCGGACGTACGATCTGCATATTTCCGACCATCCCGACGGCATGTATCTGGTAGAAGTAATTAATCGCGGGTATATTGCGAAAATTAAGATATTGAAGTCCTCCGGCATGTGATACGAGCAGAGGTGGGCGCATTACAGACTTTGCGGTGCGATGCGGCTATTGAAAAGGGCGAGCGGTTATATCCGCCCGCCCTATATATGGAGACATCCCAACGAATCGGGATGGAACGACGGCGGCCCCGCTCAAAGGCAAGGGTTCCACCGCTATCTTGATGCAATTTATTAGGGTCGCTTGGGTTGGCTAAAACCCAAAAAGTCCTGAACTGCCGGACTTATCCGCCCACCGGGGCCAATTCCAATGAGAGACCATCCAAGGCTTCCTTGATTTTGAGTTGACAACCCAGTCGACTGTTAGACTTCACAAAAAAGGCCGAATCCAACATTGCCAGTTCGTCATCACTGGGTTCAGGCAGTTCGTGATCACTCAAAACATACACATGGCAACTGGCGCACAATGCCATGCCGCCGCAGGTGCCTTCTACCGGGAGTTCATACGCTTTGCACAACTCCATGACATTCAAAGTCAAATCTGTGGGTGCATCCAGCGTGTGCAACTCCCCTTCCCGGTCCAGCACCGAAATCTGAATCATATTCATCGCGCAAAGGTAACTATGAACGATGAACT